>DATHOB010000319.1:0-5748 GCA_035485355.1 Opitutales bacterium
AGGGTGAGGCCGAATATTTTAATGGCGACTACAACGATGCCCTGAGCGTTTTCAACCAGGTTATTATCAATGACCCGAACAATGTCGCCGCCCAAGCCTACCAAAATAAAATCAATGACTTGTTGTTTGCCAGTTCCAGTCCTTCGCAAGACCCCGTCCGCAGTGAGATGTTGAAGGAAGTCAACGATGATTGGCGCATGCCGGGTGTTTACGTGGGTAGCGCTGCAAGTGCTCCTGATAATCGCACCCCAGATATACGGAAACTCCAAAACATTATTATCCCGAGTGTGGATATCAGCACGCCGACTCCACTGGACGAAGTCATCAACCAACTCTCCGCTCTTTCGCAGCAATATGACAAAGACAATAAGGGTCTTAATTTTCATATCGCGCCGCCGGCCAATGGACAGCCCATGCCGAAAATCACCTTGCGGGAAATGAACGCAATCAGCCTGCAAAAGCTCCTCGACATGGCGGTGCAGGACGCCGGTTACGGTTATTACGACGATGGCGGCATTATACAAATCGCGCAGGGCGCCAATGTAAACGCGGCCAACCCCAACCTGAAAACCACCCCCCCCGCTCCCGACCAACTTGTCGCCCGCCCGCCCGCCGAGGTGAAATTCCCCGCCGCCGTCGCCACCGCCGATAACGCCTTCTCGACTTTCGCGCTCAACGTCAGCAATGCCTCCTACCAACTCGCGCTCGCCGCACTCCGCAATCGCCGCTGGCCCGACCCGGGCGCGACGCGCACGGAGGAATTCCTCAACGCCTTCAATTACCACGACCCCGCCCCAGGCGACGGTGAAGCCGCCGCCTTCCATTACGATCTCGGACAAAATCCCATCCAACCCGGGAGCGACCTGCTCCGCGTCTCTTACCAGACCGCCGCGGATGGCCGCGACCGCGCGACGCCCCTGCGCCTGACAATTCTGCTCGATGGCTCCGGCTCGATGACCCGCGCCGACCGCGTGGCCACGCTCCAGGCTGCCGTCCGCGCCCTCGGCGGGCTGTTGCGCACGGGCGACACCGTCTCCCTCGTCACCTTCGCGCGCACCCCGCAAGTCCGCGCGGTGAACCTGCCCTTCGACCACTTCGGCGACATCATCAACATCATCGACACGCTCGTGCCCGATGGCGGCACGAACATGGAGGAAGCGCTCAACACCGCCTACGCCATTGCCCGCCAGAATTTTGACCTGCACGCGCAAAATCGCGTCATCCTTTTCACCGACGGCGCGGCCAACCTCGGGGAGCTCGACCCGAAGGCGCTCGCGGGCATCGTCGAGCAAAACCGCCTGTTCGGCATCGCGCTCGACGCCTACGGCGTGGGCTGGGACGGCTACGACGACACGACGCTCGAAGCCCTCACGCGCAAGAGCGACGGGCGCTACGCCTTCCTCAGCGGCCCGGCGGATGTGAACGCGGCCTTCGCGCAAAAGCTGGCTGGCGCGCTGACCCCCGCGGCGCAGGATGTGAAAATCCAAATCGAATTTAATCCCCAACGCGTCACGTCGTACCGGCTGATGGGTTATAACAATCTCCACCTGACCCAGCAGCAATTCCGTGACAATAGCGTGAGCGCGGGCGAACTGGCCGCCGCCGAGCAGGGCGCTGCCCTCTACGACCTCGTGCTCGACCCCGCGGGCGCTGGCCCCATCGGCACGGCCCGCGCGCGCTACCGCGACCCCGGCACTCAAAATTTCCACGAGCTGAGCTGGACGATCCAATACAGCGGCACGCCGTCCACCTTTGACCACGCCACGCCCGCGCTGCGCCTTGCCGCTGTGGCCGGGTATTTCGCCGAGTATCTGCAACAAAGCCCGTATGCGCAGAGCGCCACCCCGCGCGGATTGTATGACCTGCTGCGCGGCGTGCCCGAAGCCTTCCCCGGCGACCCGCGCCCGGCGGGCCTGGCCGATGCGCTGACCGCGGCCTCCGCCCTCGCCGGAAATTGATTTTTAAAAAAGCGCCGCACATAACCCCACCTCCCGCCATGAATGCATCCCGCTGTCTTCGCCTATTTTCCGCCCTCGCCCTCGCCGCTGTTTGCAGTTGCTCCAGCACGCCCTCCGGGCCGACGCCGACCGCCTCCTTCACCCTAAATGATTATGTATTAACCGGTAATTATGCCAAGGGCGAGGTGACTTTCACGCTCCATGCCCTGGCCGTGCCGCCCGCCGGCGAAGCCGCTGATTTGATCCTGCTTTCCGGCCCGATCAGCCCGGCGGGAGTGCCCGACGCCCTCACGCAATACCTGGATGTCAATGGCGGCGACATTGTGCTCAAGTCCGGCAAATGGGCGAGCCTCGCGGTGGATCTGTCCTTCCGCGCCAATGTGCACGAAGGCGATGGCTGGAAGACGGTGGACTTCACGCCCGCCGCGGCGAACATTCGCAAAATCGTCCTCGAAGGCTGGCCCGACGATGCCAAGGTCGAGCTCCCCGACGCCTCGCAAGCGGTGCGCAAAGACGGGCGCATCACCGCCAGCCTGCCCGGCTCGGGCCACGTCGTGCTGCGCTGGAAAGACGCCCCGCCGGAAACCACGGGCAAACTTTTCTTTTCCGCCACTGGCGCGGTGGTGGACACCGTGTCGCCCGGCATTCTTCGGCAATCAGCGCAAATTGTCCTCCACGTGCTCCAAGGCAAAATCGAACAGGTGAACCTCGACCTCGCGGGGGATGGCGAAGTGACCCACGTGGATGGCCCCGCCAACACCATTTTGAAATGGAGCGTCGCGCCCGGGGCCGCGGCGGGCCAACGCCGACTCACCATTGATTTAAATGCGCCGCAATCGGGCGATTACCCGCTGGCCGTGCAAATGGAAACGCCGCTGGCCGCATTACCCTCCACCGTCTCGCCGCCGCGCCTTTCGCCCGCCGGGGCGTCGAGCTACGGTGGCCTGCTGCGCGTGCAAAACGAAGGCACGGTTCGCCTCGAAGTGGCGAACACGACCGGCCTTTCGCAAATTGCGCCGGAGCAATTTCAAGTCGCGCGCCCGGCCAACACGCCGCCGCCCACCCAGGCCTTTGCCTACCGCTTTGCCGATTCCGGCTATGCCTATGCCGTGAATGCCGACAACGTGCTTCCTGAATACACGGTGGATAGTATCATCGCCTATCATCTCGGCGACGCGGACACTTACCTCGAAGCCGAGCTGAACCTCGACATCCGCGAAGCGCCTTTGCGCGAGCTCAATCTTCTCGTCCCCGCGGATTGGGCCATCTCCGTCCTGCAAGCGCCGAACCTCGCCGACCATTTCCTCACCCCGGCGGACAATGGCCGCGCCCGGCTGCGGCTGCAATTTGCCCAACCCATCAGCGGCCGCCAGGTCGTGCGCCTCAAATTGGAGCGCAATGCCACGCCCGCCGTTGCCACCACCACGACTGCCGCCGCCACTGCGCCGACGACCGACTGGGTCGTGCCGCCGCTGACCATTGATGCGAAAAACGAACCGGGCTTTAAAAGCGCGCGGGGCTTTGTCGGCATCGCCAGCGACCTCAGCCTGCGCCTGACGACGGTGACGATGGAAAACCTGGAGGATGCCACCGCGGCCTTTCCCATCAAGCTCGACAATTTGCAAACCGCCTGGCGCTTCCGCGAAGAACCCTGGAGCGCGACGGTGCGCGTCGAGCATCTCGCCTCGAGCGTGCAGGCCGACACGCTGCATATTTTTTCCATCGGGCAGGAAATCATGCTCGGCAGCACAGTCATCAATTACAACATCGCCGGCGCGCCGGTGGATGTCCTGCGCCTGCAAAACACCGGCGGATACCGCAACGTCGCGTTCACCGGCTTGAACAAACCCAACGCCAAACTGGTGGGCGATGTTTACGAAGTGCATCTCGACCACGCCGTCTCCGGCTCCTACTCGTTGCTGGCCACCTACGAAATTCCGTTCAAAGCCACCGGTGACACCCTGCCCTTCACCGGCCTGCGCCCGCTTGATGTGCAAAGCGAGCAGGGTCACATTCTGCTGGCGAGCAGCTTCCCCTTCAATATTTCTCCCGCGAAAATCTCCGGCCTCACCCTCTTGGAAGGCGCGGAAATTCCCGCCGAATACCGTCTGCTATGCGACGCCCCGATCCTCGCCTGCTACCAATATGCCGCGCGCCCGTTTGACGCCACGCTACAATTGCAACCGCTTGTCGCTGGAAGCACGGTGGACCAGGTCGTGGACATCGCCTCGCTGGCCACGCACATTTCCTCTTCCGGCGAAGTCCGTACCACGGCGCGCTATCTCTTAAAAAGCAAGGGGCAGGATTACCTCCAGCTCGCCATGCCCGCGGGCGCGACATTATGGAATATCACAGTCTCCGGCAACGCGGTCGTCCCCATGGCCGACAAAAGCGCGGGTGGCGAGGCGCTCCGCGTGCCGCTGCCCCGCAAGGGCGACCCCAACCTGCCGCTGCTGGTGGAGTTGGCATACACCGCCGGTGCGCAGGGTGCTGGCAATGTCACCGTGGCCGCGCCCACGCTCAACGCGCCGGTGTTGGTGACTGATTGGGATTTGACTGGCGATGCCGACCGACAATTGCGCGCTGCGGCGGATGCGCCGGTGACTGTAATTTCTCGCATGAATGGCGTGGCCTGGCTCGCGCAAACCATTTCCGGAGACTCCGTTCGTAGGTCTCCACCGATTGTGCCGTATCTCTTGAAATGGCAGAGCACCTCCGCACCCAGGTTGACCCATCAGCAGACCCTGCTCAGCGGTTTGACGCTGGCGTTGGTTGCGTTGCTGGGGCTGCGCTGGCTGCGCAACCGGAGTTTGTTTTGCAAAATTTTCGGCGGCGGCCTTGCGGCAGTGCTGGCTCTGGCGGGGGCGTTGTTGCTCGGGCAATTGGCGGTACGCTCCGCCCACGCCATGGCCGCACCCGTCGCCCGGCACGATATTCACCTGTCAATTCCTGTCACCGAAGCCGGCCATGCCTTGACCTATTCCATCGCCAATGAAACCGCGCCGAAGACCGCGCCGAATAACCCGGCCGAGTTGATGGCGTGGTTGCTCATTCCCGGCATCATTCTCGCGCTCATGGGTTGGATGGGCGAACGCGGCGCACTCTGGCGCGCGCTGGCGTGGTTGTTGATTCTGGCCGGGTTGCTCGGCCTGCCCAATGGCCCGGAATGGTTCTGCGGCGCGCTCGCATTGGCTCTCGCCTGGGCGAATGTCCGGGCTTTGTTGAATTTGCGCTCACCCAAAACCACGCCCGCAGCGCCGAAAATTTCCGCGCCCCTCAGCGCCGCCACCACGGCATTGCTCATCGGCGCGCTTTGGCTCGGCACATCGCTGCACGGTTTGGCCGCGACCGTCCCCATCCCCACGGAGAATTACGTCGTCAAACAAGGGGAAACGCTCACCACCATTTCCCGCCGGTATGGCCTTACCCTTGCCGAGCTGCGCGCCTTAAATAATATGCCGACGTCGAGTCACTTTGAGGTTGGGCAAACGGTGCTGGTTCCGGCGAACGTCACTCCCATTGCCGACCCGATGCGCGCGGCCCCACCCGCGCCGGAGCACGGCCTTGTTGTTTCCATCAACCAAACCGGGGCGATTCAGGACGGCTTCGCGCGGATTGAGGCCGTCGTTTCCTGGCGGGCGGAAAAAGGCAACGAACTGACCCTCCTGTGGGCGCCGGCGGTGTTGACCGGATTCAAAGGTGACGAGAATGCATTATCTCTCGCCCAAAGCGCGGCCAGCGGAGTCGCCAATTACGTTTTGACCGCCAAGGATAAAGGCACATTCAAATT
>DATHOB010000320.1:0-6457 GCA_035485355.1 Opitutales bacterium
ATCGAACGCGAGGATATTTACGCGCTCATCGAAGGCATGCTCAAGCGCATCTGGAAGGCCACGCTCAATGTCGATGTGCCGACCCCGTTCCCGCGCCTCCCTTATCAGGATGCCATGAACCGCTACGGGGTCGACAAGCCCGACACCCGCTTCGGCCTCGAACTGGTCGATCTGTCCGACGTTTTCAAAACTTCCACCTTTAAGGTGTTCGCTGGCGCAGTGCAATCTGGCGGCGTGGTCAAGGCCATCAACGCCAAAAGCCTGGCCGACATCACGCAAGGCGAACTCAAAAACCTCGAAGACATCGCGAAAACTTTAGGCGCCAAGGGTCTCGCCTTTATCAAAGCGGAAAATGGCGAATGGAAATCGCCCATCCTCAAGTTTTTCTCCGAAACGGAAAAGGCGGAATTGGCAAAGCGTTTACAAATCGCGGATGGCGACATCGTGTTCTTCGCCGCCGCAGGGTGGGATAGGGCTTGCGCCATTCTTGGGCGCACCCGCCTCGAAGCGGCCGCTTTGCTCGCGGCTCGCGGGCGCATGTCCATCCCCGGCAACCAGTACAATTTCCTCTGGGTCGTCGATTTTCCGCTCATGTCTTATGACGAGGCCGAGGGCCGCTACCTCGCCACGCACCACCCGTTTACCTCACCGGTCGCGGAAGATGTCGCGTTGCTCGACAGCAACCCGAAGGCCGTGCGCGGGCAACATTACGACGTAGTGCTCAATGGAGTCGAGCTTGGCGGCGGCAGCATCCGTATCCACCAGCCTGACGTGCAGAAAAAAATCTTTGAGGACGTGCTGAAAATTCCCGCCGATGTGGTGGAAAGCCGTTTTGGTTACCTGCTGCGCGCATTTCACTACGGCGCGCCGCCGCACGGCGGCATCGCCCTCGGGCTCGACCGCCTTTGCGCCATCCTCGGCGGGCGCACGAGCATTCGCGACGTGATTGCATTTCCAAAAACCCAGCGCGGTCAGGACTTGATGACCATGTCCCCCGGCGTCGCCACCGCGCGCCAATTGAAGGACGCGCACATCAGCGTCACCGCGGAAACCGAATTGCCCAAATAATGTTTGGTTACGGTTTTCGTTTTTTGGACAACGATCGCTTAATCGGCCCGTTGGTGGTTTCCAACACCCACTTGCGGTATGGCTCGGCTACCTTACTCGCGGGAATCGCCAGCCATTGCGGCACGGAGTAAGGGTGGTTGGCCACCAGCCACTTTTCTAATTCCGCCGCGCGCTTTGAGGTAAACTTCACCGATACACGCCATTCGGTGGCGCGCTTTTGTTTGCCTTCCCAAATATAATGCGAGGTCACCGGGCCATCCACCTGCGCGCACGCGGCCAGCCGCGCCGCGACCACACCGCGGGCCACCTTCTCCGCCGCCGTGGCGGAATCCACGGTAGTCCAGCCGATGAATATTTTTTCCGAAGCCTTCATCACCAAAATAAAAGAGCGCCTTGTATAGGAAAAGCAAGGATATCGCGCCGCGACCCACAAGTTTCAGCGCAGCTTATGAATTCACTTCAAGGTGTTTTTGCAGGCGATTGTACGCGAAATTGCTTTCAATTTTTTGAAAATACGTTATGGTTGGGCCAGACCTTCTGCTGCGACCGAGACCTCGCAGTGCTCCTACTCTGATAATTATAAAATATCGGGAGCTCGCCACCCGGCGGTGGCTGCCATGCCGTAAATCGGACGGCAAATGCCGCCAGGAGAGCACCCACCTATACCACCAGAGGTTCAGAGCACCAGCTTTTACGGCGCGAGCGGAAGGTTATTTTTTTGAAGAGAACAATCGGTGGTTTCCGGTAATGCTTTGGCGGCATTAAGAATGGGAAGATGACTGGATTCCTTTTTGCTATAGCGGCCAGCCCGGAAATAACAAAGGGGAGGAGGTATTGCGTGTTTTGCTTGAGATCAACAAAACCGAACTTTCCGGTTGAGCAAATTGCGGAAAAATGGTGAAATAAGGCGCATTTTTTTCAAATTTTATATTTCCGCGTCCGAATTATCATGCCTGACACTCAGAAACAGACTGTCCGTTTCCGGCCCGCCCTGGTGGACGCGCTGAAGGATTACTCTGGCAAAAAGTTTCTGGCGGATCTGAATTCAGGCATTACGGTTGGCCTCATCGCCATTCCCCTGGCCATTGGTTTTGCCATTGCCAGCGGGGTGACTCCGCTCGCGGGATTGATGACGGCCATTGTCGCGGGTTTTCTGATTTCGGCCCTCGGTGGTTCCCGTTACCAGATTGGCGGGCCGACGGGCGCATTCGTGCCCATTTTGGCTGGCATTGTGGCGACTTACGGCACCGACAGCTTGTTGATTTGCACCTTCATGGCCGGGGTGATGCTCGTGCTCATGGGCATGGCGGGGTTGGGCAAGGTCATCAAATACATTCCATATCCGGTGACGATGGGTTTCACCAGCGGCATTGCCGTGATCATCTTTGTCGGCGAAATCAAAGACTTTCTTGAATTGCCCATCGAACACTTGGATGCGGAATTTGTACCCAGGATCCAGCAGTACTTCGAGTTTTTGGGCGGCTTGAACGTTACGGCACTCCTGATTGGGACGGCGGTGATTTTAATCATGATTTATTGGCCAACCAAGTGGCAGCGTTATGTGCCCGGCTCAATGGTCGGAATGGTTGCCGCCAGCTTAGTGGTGAAATTGTTGCATCTTAAAGTCATTACTATTGGTGATAAGTGGCATTTGCAGCCCGGGCTGCCGGCATTTCATCTACCCCATTTTCATTTCAGCGATGTTTCGCTGCTAATGGGGTCGGCGATGACGATTGCCATGCTGGGCGCTATTGAATCCCTGCTTTCCGCCGTCGTGGCGGATGGTCTGACCAACGATAAGCACGATTCTAATCAGGAATTGCTCGCCCAGGGTATCGCCAATATTTGCTCACCCCTGTGCGGCGGCATCGCCGCCACCGGAGCCATTGCGCGCACGGGCACGAACATCCGTTGTGGGGCCATTTCCCCCGTCTCCGGCATTATCCATGCGCTTACTTTGTTGATTATTTTGTGCGTCGCCGCACCTTTGGCCAATGCCATTCCGTTATGCGCACTGGCCGGCATTCTGCTCGTTGTTTCCTTCAAAATGGGCGAGTGGCATGAATTTGCCCGCCTGCGCCGCATTCCCCGCAGCGATGCGTTGGTGTTTATCACCGTCTTCCTGTTGACGGTGTTGATGAATTTGACTTGGGGCGTGGCAGTGGGCGTCGTGCTGGCGGCTATATTGTTCATCAAACGGGTGTCGGAAGCTTCCGGCGTAACGGCACTTGATCAATCGCACCCCACAACTGGTGGCCGCCCCATCTGGGCGGATGACTCCTGGCCGGAGGGCGTTTATCTTTTTCGGGTGCAAGGCGCGTTCTTCTTCGGTTCGGCGGACATGCTGGAGACATCCTTCCGCCGCGCCGGTGCGCGGTTGCGGGTAATGGTGCTGCTGTGCGAAGACGTATTTTCCATGGACGCCACCGGCCTAAATGCGCTCGAGAGCTTAAACGAGCGGCTCCGCCAACATAAACGCCACCTCATTCTCTGCAAAGTTGCCGCTCAACCGTTGGAAGTGATTACCCAAGGCGGTTTTCTCGACGAACTCGGCCCGGACAATCTTACCCATTCGGTGGACGACGCCCTGCAGCGCGCTAGGGTTTTGCTCAACGACCCTGCGAAAGAGAAGTAACTTGGGGACGCTGATTCCAATCACACGTCGTAATACATATGGAATTCATGCGGATGCGGGCGCAGGCGCACCGCATCATATTCCGCTTTCTTCAGGCTGATGTAATTATCCAAAAAGTCCTTGGTAAATACGTTTCCTTTGAGCAGGAATGCGTGGTCGGCCTCCAGCGCTTCGAGCGCGCCTTTGAGCGATTCCGGCACGGTCTTGATCAACGCCGCTTCTTCTGGCGCCAAGTCGTAAAGGTTTTTGTCCATCGGCGTGCCGGGGTCGATCTTGTTTTTGATGCCATCCAGGCCGGCCAGGAGAATCGCGGAAAATGCAAGATACGGGTTGGCTGCCGGATCGGGACAGCGGAATTCCACGCGCTTGGCTTTCGGGTTCGGGCTGTAGGTGGGGATGCGGCAAATCGCCGAGCGGTTGCGCGCCGAATAGGCGAGGTTCACGGGCGCTTCAAATCCCGGCACCAGGCGCTTGTAGGAATTGTTCGTGGGATTCGAAATGGCGCAGATGGCCGGGCAGTGTTTGAGCAATCCGCCAATGAAGTGGAGTGCGTTTTTCGACAATCCCGCGTAGCCGTCGCCATGGAACGTGGGCTTGCCGCTTTTCCAAAGTGACACATGCGTATGCATGCCGGAACCGTTGTCGCCGAAGAGCGGCTTGGGCATGAACGTGGCCGTCTTGCCATGTTTGAACGCGACGTTTTTGACTACATATTTATAAACGCACATTTTATCCGCGCACTTCAGTAGCGACGTGTAGCGGATGTCGATTTCCGCCTGGCCTGCTGTGGAGACTTCGTGGTGCTCGCGTTCGATGTCGATGCCGAGCTCCATCATCGTCAAAATCATTTCATTACGGATGTCCACAAGCTTGTCGCTGGGCGGAACGGGCAGGTAGCCCTCTTTGTGACGGATTTTGTAACCGAGCGAGGGAAATTCTTCTTTGCCGGTGTTCCAGATGCCTTCGTTGGAATCCACGGAGTAAAACGCATTGTTGCTGGCGCCGCCAAAGCGCACATCGTCAAAAATGAAAAACTCCGCTTCCGGGCCGCAGTAGCAAGTGTCGCCCGCATCTGTGGTCTTCAAATATGCCTCGGCCTTTTTGGCAATGCCACGGGGCGAGCGGTCATACGGCTCGCGGGTAATCGGGTCTTCCACATCACAAATCAAGCTCATCGTGGCGTATTTGGAAAACGGATCGATAAAAACAGTATTGGGATCCGGCAAAACCAACATGTCGGAGGCCTCAATGCCTTTCCACCCGCGGATGGACGAGCCGTCAAAACCCAGCCCATCGGTGAAAACACCCTCGGTCAGCTCATTGGTGGGAATGGCAAAATGTTGCCATGTGCCGTGGATATCGCAGAATTTTAAATCCACGATTTTGATGTCTTTGGCTTTGGCTAGGGCGAGTACTTCTTTGGGAGTCATGGTGGTTTTTGCGTTCGAAGACGCCAGAAAACAGGAATATGGTTCGACTATCCTTGCGGGTCAACGATGATGATACCGCCTGAACTAACCGCGAGACCAATGGCGCAGCAGGACTAATGCCCATTCCGATGAGCGCATTTCCCCTTCACAATATTTTTGGCCAATCACCCACGTCGCCCGACGAAGAGCGAACTTCCGGGGTGGCGTGGCTGACGGTTTTACTGGGTGCGCCTATATTGGTGGGCAATGTGGCCGAGCTGGGTGGGGTGCAGCCCGCCGCACAGGAATGGACGGCATGGCTGTTCGCCGCACTGATCCTCGTGCATGGAGTTGGTTTGGCGTGGCGTTGGCGGAGCGAAGATGCCGTGTTGCGACTGCCACGATGGCCCTTGTGGGCGTTTCCCTTGGTATTGGGGTTGGGTGTGGCGTGGTGGCGGGACGACACAAATCCGTTGCAGTCCAGCCAAACATTTTTTTTGGCCCTTGAGGCATGGTTTTTGTGCTGGGTGGTTTCCGCCACTCCCGGTAACCGGGCTTTATCGTGGGCGTGGCTGATGGTCGTGGTGGTGGCGGCGGGCATTGCTTTGTTGATTGCGGTGGGTTGGCAAGTGCCGGCTGGTGGACGTTGGCTGCCCATGGCCCGGCAATTGCCCGCTGTTTGGCAAGGTTATTGGAGCGGCACGCTCCCATGGCCGGCGGCGTTTGGCGCGCTCATGCTCCTGGCTGGTCCGCCACTGCTGGTGATGGCGTGGTCGCGCCATTTACCATTGAGTTGGCGGTTGCTCTGCTGCGGCATTGGTTTGGCAATGCTCATGGCCGCGTTTCATTCCTTATCCATCGGGGTATGGTTCGGCGCGGCCTATGCGTTGGTGATGTTGCCTTGGGTTGCCGCCGGTTCGCGGCGCGGACACTGCGCCGGATGCATGGTCGCAATCGTCGGTTTGGCTTGGGCGGGGTGGTTGCTCTATCGCATGCATAATCCCAACTCTTCCCGGTTTGAATTACTCACCCAAGGCGGCACACCACTCGACGCCACCCGCTATGCCCTCGCCGAAGCCTGGCAGCACAATCCGTGGCTCGGCGGTGCGGGCGCTTCTGTCGCGGAGTTGTCCCGCACCTCGGGTTTGCCCCAGCCCGAGGGAGGTTGGAGTTTCGGTTTCAGCGATTGGCTCGAATTGACCGTGAGTTGGGGAATCATCGGCCTGGGGTTGGTCGCAATTATTCTCGGTGGTTTGCTAAGCAGCGCTTGGGCCAGTTGGGCTCGGTTGCCATTCGCGGTGGAAACTTGTGCGGCGGAGGGGGAACCTACTACGGAATTTTCGGG
>DATHOB010000321.1:0-11865 GCA_035485355.1 Opitutales bacterium
CCGCGCGGTTTCTTTTTTCCATGCCGGAGTCTCCTGCCCGCGCCGGATCAAAAATGCCGAAATTTGCCGCCGTTCGCTTTCCGAAAGGGATGCGAGACGCTGCTTGAGATCCAATAAGGCGACCGCAGTCATGAGCGAAGACTATTTACCGCAAATCGGATGGTCAAGATTAACTCCACCGCGTCAGCCATATCACAACAACACCAGCGAATCGCGGTGGACGACTTCAAGTTTTTTGCGGCCGGGGAATTTTTGGGCGATGGCCGTGCTGTCCTGCCCGGCAATGGTTCGGGCTTCCGCCGCGCTGAATTGCACGACCCCGCGCGCAATGGGTGTACCGCTTGCGCCGACAATGGCCACCACGTCACCCGATACAAACGCGCCTTCGATGCCGGTTACTCCCTTCGCCAATAAGCTGCCACCCTTTTCCCGCAGCGCGCGCTCGGCTCCGGCATCCACGCGGACATTGCCGGCGGGTTGCTGGAACCACGCAAGCCAGCGCTTCCGCGCATCCAGCGGAATTTTCTCAGGCACAAAAAACGTGCCCACGCCCGTGCCGGCCAGCAACCGGGACAGAATCGCAGCATCCGCGCCACTGGCGATGATGACCCCGCAACCCGACCGCGCGGCGATTTTCACCGCCGCAAGTTTGCTGACCATGCCGCCGACCGCCGTCACACTCTCCGTGCCGCCAGCGAGCGCCTCAATCTCCGGCGTGATTTTTTCCACCACCGGCAAAATCTTGCCCGTGCCCTTGCGGTCGACCAAGCCCGGCGCGGTCGAAAGTAAAATCAACAAGTCGGCCCCCGCCAAACTCGCCACCAGCGCCGAAAGCGTGTCGTTGTCGCCAAACTTCAACTCCTCGGTGCTGACGGAGTCGTTTTCGTTGATGACGGGGATAATCCCGTCCTCCAAAATTTCATCCAACATTTCCTTCACTGCCAAGTGCGGGCCGCGCGGGCCAAGGTTGTCGCGGGTGTAGAGCAACTGCGCGACAGTAAGACCGAAGGGATTGAACGCCTTCTGCCAGGTATCAATGAGTATGCCCTGCCCGACGGCCGCACATTTTTGCACCGAGGTCAACTTGGCCGGTCGCTTCGTCAATCCCAGCCGCCCCATGCCCAAGCCCACCGCGCCGGAGCTGACAATCAAAACTTGGATGCCCGATTTTTGCAAAGCCGCCACCTCCCGCCCCAGCGCCATGATTTTCTGCGTATCGAGCTGTCCAACCCCGGACGTAAGCACCCCCGTGCCGATTTTCAGCACAACGCGGCGGACACGACCAGGCATCAGGGACATGGTTAGTGAACAGGGTTGAAATTGTTAAAAATTCTTTCCACCAAATCCAGCAATGCAATACCTCGCGAGCGACTTGCGCGGCACAGAGATGGGACAGCCGATTCAGGCCATTCTAAACCTTCATCAACTCCGCCTCTTTGGCGGCGAGGTGTTTGTTGAGTTCGGCGATGAATTTGTCATGCTCAATCTGCATGTCCTTTTCGGCGCGTTTCAAGTCATCCTCGGTGATGGTCCCGGCGGTTTTGGCTTTTTTCAGGGCGTCGTTGCCCTCGCGGCGAATGGTGCGCACGCGCACGCGGCCTTCCTCGGCCTGAGTATTGGCAACCTTGGCCAGGTCCTGGCGGCGCTCCCGCGACAGTTCCGGCACCGGGCAGCGGATGAGGTCGCCCTGCACCAACGGATTGAAGCCGAGCTTGGCAACTTGAATAGCCTTCTCAATATCGCGCAGCAGGCCCTTGTCCCACGGCTGGATCACAATGGAGCGGGCGTCGGGCGTGGTGATGGCGGCGACTTCCTTGAGCCGCATCTGGCTGCCGTAGGCCATGACGTGAACGGACTCGACCATCGCAGGCGTGGCCTTGCCAGTGTGCAGCGTGGCGAATTCATGCAGGGTATGGTCGACCGCCTTGGTCATGGCGGCGCGGGAATCGGCGATGATTTTTTTGGTGTCCATAAAAAGAAGAATAAAAATAAATAATGAAGGATCAAGCATGGGCAAATACCAAGCCTTCAGGCTTTCATTTCACCATCGTGCCCAAACTCTGCCCCATCACCGCCTTGCGGATGCCGTCGGGGTCGTCGAGGTTGAAGACGAGAATGGGAACATGATTGTCCAGGCAAAGCGAAAACGCCGCCGAGTCCATGACATTGAGTTGCTGGCGCAGGGCGTCGAGGTAGGACAGCGTGGCGTATTTCTTCGCGTCGGAGAATTTTTTCGGGTCCTTGTCGTAAATGCCGTCCACCTGCGTCGCCTTCATCAAAATTTGTGCGCCGAGCTCGGAGGCACGCAACGCCGCGGTCGTGTCCGTCGAAAAATATGGGTTGCCCGTGCCGGCGACGAAAATAACAATCCGCTCGCGCTCCAGATGGCGCAGCGCGCGCCGCAAAATATACGGCTCGGCCACTTTGTCCATCGGGATGGCCGTCATCACGCGTACTTCCACGCCGAGCTTTTCCAACCCATCCATGAGCGCGAGGCCGTTGATGACGGTTGCCAGCATGCCCATGTAGTCACCCGTGGCGCGGTCGGTGCCCTGGCTGGTCATGCCCTTCAACCCGCGGAAAATATTGCCTCCACCCACCACCACTCCCACCTGCACACCGAGGTCGTGCACCTCTTTGAGCTGGCGGCAAATGCGCTTCAGAATGGCGCTGTCAATCGGGTCGCCGCTGGCGGCGTTTTTCAACGCCTCGCCACTGAGTTTGAGGACGATGCGGCGGTATTTCGGCTTGGCCGCCGAACGAGAGGGAGCAGGCTTCATGCAAAAGAGTGTAATGCCGGGAAATAATGGAGGCGTCAATCCCGCGTCGTAGTGACTCACTCTACGCCTCCCAACGCGCCCACAGCGATAGCGGCAAGCGCCGCGCGCCCGGGGCGGTAGCAGTGAGGGCGAGTTCGCCGATACTTATTTTACCGGGGGTGGTGCGCATCATTTGCTCGACCACATTGCCGAGCATGATCGAGGAGGCTTCCAAATTATACAGCGTTAACAGCACAAATCGCGGTTTTTCGACCAAGGCCTCCCGGCAAAGCGCCAGTAATTCCGGCAGGCCGATTTCGACTTTCCAGATTTCCCCGGCGGGACCGCGGCCAAATGACGGTGGGTCGAGCGCCAAAGCATCATAGCGCACTCCGCGGCGCACTTCGCGGCGGACAAATTTTACCGCGTCATCCAATATCCAGCGAATGGGCGCTTTTTCGAGGCCCGATAGAGCTTGGTTGTTTCGCGCCCAAGCGACCGCGGGTTTCGACGCGTCCACATGCGTCACCGCAAATCCTGCGGATGCCGCGGTCAGCGTGGCTACACCCGTATAACCAAAAAGATTGAGTAATCTGGGTGCGGACTCGGCCGATTGCGCATGCCCCGCCCCGCTCTGCTTCGGGCCGTGGGCGTGGATAAATTCCCAGTGCGGTGATTGCTCGGGAAAAACTCCGAGATGTTTCGAGGTATCGGTAATGCGCGCTTGTAACGTCAGCTCGCGCCAGCGCATCGTCCATTCGCGCGGTGCGCCGGGAGTGAGCCGCCACGGCATATCCTCATCATGCACTGCCTGCGCCTTCGCCCATTCGGACTCCGGCAACGCTGGCTCCCACCATGCCTTGGGCTCGCCACGGATGATAACCTGGGAACCAAAACGCTCCAGCTTGCGCCGCCGCCCCGTGTCGAGCAAGGCGTAGTCCGGCCATCCGCTGGTGAGGACTTTGATTTCCGGCAAAGTCGGGCGTTCAGTCATGAGATTGGATTATTCGACCGTGACTGACTTCGCCAGGTTGCGCGGCTTGTCCACATCGCATTTGCGCTCGCAAGCGATGTAATACGCCAGCAGCTGAATGGGGATGGTAAACAAAATCGGCTGGATGGCCTCGTGGGTGTCGGGCACGCGGATGATGTCGTCCGCCAAATCCTCGGGCAATTCGTCGCGCGGCGCAGAGGTAATGCAAATGACCGGCCCGCCCCGCGCGCGTACTTCCTGGATGTTCGAGATGAGCTTTTTCAGCATCTCGCCGCGCGGCGCAAAAAACACCGTCGGGCAATCCGCGCTGATCAACGCGATGGGGCCGTGCTTCATCTCCGCCGCCGGGTAGCCCTCGGCATGGATGTACGAAATTTCCTTCAATTTGAGCGCGCCTTCGAGCGCGATGGGGAACATCGCCTGCCGACCGAGGAACAAAAAGTCGCCCACCTTTGCATATTTTTTGGCAATGGTTTTGATATTATTCGCCTGATCAAGCACCTGGCTCACGAGGCCGGGCACCGTGCGCAAAGCATCCACCATGGCCCGGCCCTCGGTAAAACTCAAATCACGGGCACGGCCAAAATACAGCGCGAGCATTGCCGCCAGCAAGATTTGCGAGGTGAACGCCTTGGTCGACGCCACGCCAATTTCCGGCCCCGCATGCTGGTAGATGCCGCCGTCCGTCTCGCGCGCAATGGTTGAGCCAACGACATTGATGATGGCCAGGGTGCGAAAACCTTTGCGCTTCGCTTCGCGCAGGGCTTCCAGCGTGTCAATCGTTTCGCCGGATTGGGAAACGACCAGCACGAGCGTATTTTTGTCGAGCGGCGCATTGCGGTAGCGGAATTCGCTCGCGTACTCCACCTCGACCGGGATGCGCGCAAAACGCTCGATCAAGTATTCGGCAACAAGGCATGCATGCCAGGCCGTGCCACAGGCGCAAAAGAGCAACCGGTCCACATGGCGCAATTGTAGCGGGTCAATATTCAAACCGCCAAATTTCGCCGTGCTTTGGTCGTCGGAAAAACGTCCACGAATGGCATTTTCGAGCGCAATGGGCTGCTCGAAAATTTCCTTCTCCATGTAATGGGAAAAATGTCCCAGCTCGGCCTGTTCAATTTCCCAATCCACCTTGGCAATGACCGGATCAACCGCTTCATCGGCGATGGTGGTGATGGTAAAATCATCTGCGGTTAGGTGCGCCACCTGGCCATCGTCGAGGTAGATGACATTCTGGGTGCGGCCAATGAATGCGGAGACATCCGAGGCAATCATGTTCTCACCGACGCCCACCCCGACAACCAGCGGCGAGCCCTTGCGCGCGCCGACGATATGCCCGGGGTAATCCGCACAAAGCACCGCGATGCCATAAGTGCCCTCAACGTGCAGCAGCGCCTTGCGGACGGCGGTGAGAAAGGGATTTTTGCCGCCATTGCCGTTGACCGGCTCTTTCTGGTAATGGTAGGCGATGAGGTTGGCGAGCGCTTCAGTGTCTGTTTCGGATTGAAAGGTGTAGCCGTGGTTTTCGCAGAATTTTTTGATGCCCAGGTAATTCTCGATCACCCCGTTGTGGCATAGCGCGAATTTGTGGTCGGAACTGACGTGCGGGTGCGCGTTCGCATCCGTCACGCGCCCGTGGGTGGCCCAGCGGGTGTGGGCGATACCCGTATGCGCTGATTTGCGCACGCCCGCGGCGGCGCGGGCCAGCACCTCGACCCGCCCGGCCTTTTTAATCACTTCGATACCATCCTTCACGTTGACGGCGAGGCCCGCAGAGTCGTATCCACGGTATTCGAGGCGTTTGAGGCCTTCGAGCAGGATGCCGCTGGCCGCTTGTTTACCGACGTAACCAATAATTCCACACATAAGAATTGCCAAATTAACCCAAACCCGCTGACTTAGGCAAGGCCCGATGCGCTCTACCCCGCGCTTCGCCCGACCCGGTCTCGTCTCTGGCTACTCCCTGCGCGCGAACTTGGTTGCTTTGCTTTCCCCTCACGGCAGAATTCACTCTTTAACTTTAATTCAACCCCCCATGACCCCTCGCGTAATTTCCATCATCATGGGCGGTGGCCGCGGCAGCCGCCTCCATCCGCTCACCAAGGACCGTTGCAAACCCGCCGTTCCGCTCGGGGGCAAATATCGCCTCGTGGACATTCCAATTAGCAACTGCATCCACTCCGGCTTCAATCAGATTTATTTGCTCACGCAGTTCAACACCGCTTCGTTGCACCGGCACATTCAATCCGCGTACCAGTTCGACCCGTTTGACAACGGCTTTGTTGACATCCTCTCCGCCGAACAGACGCACGCCAGCGAACAGTGGTATCAAGGCACCGCTGACGCCGTGCGCCAGAATCTCCACCACTTCCGCGGCGCGGACAACGATTTGTTCCTCATTCTTTCCGGCGACCAGCTTTACCGCATGGATTTCCGCGAAATCATCAAGCAGCATCTGGACACCAAGGCCGACATCACGATCGCCGCCAAAGCCATGCCCAAGTCGGAAGTCCATGGCCTCGGCGTGATGCGCGTGGCGGAGGATTTGACCATCACCCAATTCGTCGAAAAGCCCAAGGATCCGAAAGTGGTGGACAGCCTCGTGGTCGGCGCCAACGTGCGCGCGCGCATCAAAAACGCGCAAGCCGACCAGCAATACTGCCTCGCCTCGATGGGCATTTACGTTTTCAGCGGTCGCGTGATCAAGGAAGCGCTGCAAACCAACAACCTCGACTTCGGCAAGGAAATCATCCCCGGCATGCTGGGCAAAAAGAAACTCTACAGCTTTGTGTTCGACGATTATTGGGAAGACATCGGCACAGTGGGCGCGTTCTTCGAGGCCAATTTGCTCCTCACCACGGAAAACCCGCCGTTCGATTTATACAATTTCGACCGCCCGATTTTCACCCACCTCAATTATTTGCCGCCACCCAAGTTCACCAGTTGCACCCTCAATCAAACCATTGTCGCCGCGGGCAGCATCATTCATTCATCCAAAATCAGCCATGCGATTATCGGGGTGCGCTCGCTGATTGGCGAAGGCGGGAATTTCGAGCGCGTCATCATGATGGGGGCCGACCAATTTGAAACCGAGGAAGACCGCCGCCATGACCGTGAACGCGGCATTCCTCCCGTAGGCGTAGGCAAAAACTGCCACATTCGCAATGCGATCATTGATAAAAACGCGCATATTGGCGACAACGTGAAGCTCTCGCCTGAAGGAAAACCCGACCTCTGGCAACAGGGCGACCTCTTTGTGCGCGATGGCGTCATCATCGTCGCCAAAAACGGCGTGGTGCCCAGTGGTACCGTCGTATAATATTTCCGCAACTCCGCACCCGCGCCGCACGTGCGGTACCAGGGCCACATCAAGTCATGAAAAAGGGTAAGCCAGGCCCCGGAGCAACCAAGGACAATAATCGCATTTCATCGCGCATCTTGGCGATTTCCCGACAGACTTGGGTCATTGCGGGCGCACTCGCCATTCTAGGGTTTTGGATTTACTACCCGGCCATTAATGGCACCTGGATTGGAGACGACACCCTGCTCATTTCCCAAAACAGTGTGGTGCATGATTCCTCCGGCCTGTGGAAAATCTGGTTCGCGCCTTCGCAGGTGGATTATTTTCCCTTGTTGACGTCGGTGGATTGGTTGCTCTGGCAGATATTCGGCAACCACGCTTTAGTTTTTCACTTAGTCAATGTTCTCCTGCATATAGCGTGCGGGCTTTTACTCTGGCGGTTGTTGGCCCAACTCGGTGTGCGGCTCGCGTGGCTGGGCGGATTGCTCTGGGTGGTGCACCCGCTGGCCGTCGAGTCCGTCGCCCAGGCCGCGGAATTGAAAAACACCCTGTCGCAATTTTTTGCGCTGCTCGCGCTGATGTGCTTTGTGGTGTGGAGCGATTCACGCACTGGGCAAAAAGCAACAAACCGGAAAAAAAAACGCCGGGTGTATATTGTGTCATTGATGCTGTTCGTGGCCGCGATGTTATGCAAAAGCTCGGTGGTTATGCTTCCGCTCGTTCTCTTGCTCTATGTCTGGTGGAAACGCGGCAAGCTCGACCGCAATAGCATTGAAGTGACCGCACCCTTTCTCGCCGCCGCGCTCGTGCTCGGTCTCGTCACGGTTTGGTATCAAATGACCCAAGGCATCGGCGACGAATTTGTGCCCGGCGGGGGCATCGCCACACGCATTGCGCGCGCGGGTTTAGCCATCGGGTATTATTTGTGGAAATCCGTCGTGCCGGTCAACCTCATGCCCATGAATCCACGCTGGCCGGTGGAGCATCCCACGCTTTTGCAATTTTTACCCTGGCCCGCGTTGGCCGCAGGGTTGGCGTGGTTGTGGGTCAAGCGCGCCACTTGGGGACGCCATGTTTTGCTTGGGTTTGGCTTTTTTCTCCTGAATCTCCTTCCCGTCCTCGGTTTCGTGACCATGGCCTATATGTGGATTACCTGGACGGCCGACCACTTCGCGTATTTATCGCTCCTGGGAATAGTCGGCCTCGCCGCAGCAGGTGCGGACGCCGCGTGGTTTCGCTGGGAAAAATTTCATGCGATTTTTGCCGTCGCCGCAACGGTACTCGTCGGCTGGCTGGCATGGTCGGCGCATGATTACGACCGCGTGTTTCATGATGAGGAATCACTCAACTTGCGGGCGGTGCAGGCCAACCCCGATGCCTGGGTTGCGCATTTGACGCTCGCGGAAATGTACTCCCAGGAACACCGCCTGAAAGAAATGCAGGATCACTATAATGCCGCGGTGGATATCCAGCATCAGGCCATCTCCGCCAACCCAGCCGACCCTGTTGCCTATTATCAATTGGGCCTGTTGATGAAGGAGCAAAACCGCGTAGATGATGCCTATGCGCAATTCAAACAAGCCGTGCTGCTGAAGCCCGACTATGTCGGCGCCCACGCCAACCTTGGTTTTATCATGTATCAAATCGGACGCGTCGAGGACGCGAAAAACGAATTCACTCTCGCCCTGCGCTTTGGCAATAATTCGGCGGAAATCCGCTATGATCTAGGTTACATCCTTTCCAAGCAAGGCCAGTACGCGCAGGCCTTGCCGCATCTACAGCAAGCCATCGCCCTCAAGCCCGATTACGCGGAAGCGCATTACACCCTCGCCCAAACCTACCTGCTGCTCAACCGCCCCGCCGACGCCCTTGGCGAATACGAAGCCGCCCTCGCCCTCCGCCCTGACAACGCGGCCCTGCGCGATCTGGTCAACAAGCTGAAGCAAAGCACCGGCCAAAAAAAATCCTGATACTAAGCCTGTGCCAGCGCCTTCTTCACCAATGCCTCGGAGGTTGCATTGGGCCCCAAAACTGACTGTGCGCGGCGCGCGGCTTTGTCTGCATCGGGGGCTTTGTAGCCGAGCGCCATGAGCGCGCCGACTGCATCCGTGAATACCCCGCCGTCCTTGGCCGCATTTACGGAAACATCCGCCGGCAACACCGCTGCCGCCCCGTCGAGCACCTTGTCGCGCAGCTCTATCACCAGCCGCTCTGCCGTTTTTTTACCAATGCCAGGACATTTCGACAACAAATCAACATTTGATTGCGCAATGGCGGACTTCAAGGTGTCCGCGGAAAGGCGGCTGAGCAAATTCAACGCCGTCTTCGGGCCAATGCCGGAAACTTTTTCGACGAGCAGGTGGAAAAAATCCCGATCCTCGCGCACCGCAAATCCATAAAGTTGCTGGGCGTCTTCGCGGTAAACGGCCACGGTGTGGAGCTTCACCTTCTGGCCCACCGCAGGCAGGCGCTCCGCCGTGGTGATGGGGATATTCACTTCATAACCCACCCCATATGCCTCCACCACCGCCCGCAGCGGAGTGCATTCGACGAGCAAGCCTTCAATCGAAACGATCATGGATTTGGATTCGGTTATTCCTTCAGACCGAGCACGTCTTCCATGCCATACAAGCCGGGCTTTTTGCCTTTGACCCAAAGGGCGGCCCGCAGCGCGCCCACGGCAAAAATCGCGCGCGACGAAGCCTTGTGCGTGAGTTCCAGCCGCTCGCCATCTCCGGCAAACATCACGGTGTGGTCGCCCACGACATCGCCACCGCGCAGCGCGTGCACGCCAATCTCGTCCTCCGGTCGCGCGCCCACCAAGCCGTGCCGCCCGTGTTGGACTTGCTCCGCGCTTAGGCGGCGGGCCTCGCGCACGATATCAATCAGCTTCTCGGCCGTGCCGCTGGGTGCGTCCTTTTTGTCGCGATGGTGCATCTCGACAATTTCGACGTTATACCGCGGCCCCAGCGCCGTGGCCGCCCGGCGCGCTAGAAAGTTGAGTAAATTCACGCCTACCGAATAATTCCCCGCCCAGACGATGGGGATTTTCTTCGTCAACGCCATGATTTCCTTGCGCTCCGCAGGGGTATGCCCCGTCGTGCCGATGACGACCGGCACCTGACGGGTCACGGCCAACTTGGCCAGCTCATAAGTTGCGTCATGCGAGCTAAAGTCCACCACGACATCCACCCCGGCCAATCCCGCCGATTTCATGGCGTCGCCGGCATCATACCGGCACATGACCTCAATCCCCGCGGCGGGCGCGGCGGCTTGGATGGCTTGGCCCATGCGGCCTTTGTAACCGTTCAGTAGTATGCGGAGAGACATGGCGTAAAAGAGATAGTCCGCCAGAATGCACGGCTTTCCGGCCTGAGGCTAACCAAAAATGACGCCCGGATTACCGCAAAGACGATTGACCAAACCCCGCGAGCAGCCATGCTGGTTCCTTTTATGTTCGGCCCCACCCCCTTTCGCGACATCTTCCTCGTCGCAGGTTTTGAACTGCGTGAAATGCTGCGCAGCCGCCGCGCGATTTTGTTTGCCGCGATGTATATGCTGGTGGCGGGCTTGGGCTCGTACATTTTTGTAACTATTCTGAATAAGGTGCAATTTGCGAATCAGTCTGCGGTTTCGCAAGCAAATGGGGAGCGCAATCGCCGGTCGTTTCTCTTTGGCGGGCCGCAACGGCCCGATCGTCCCGGCCCCGCCTCCACCAGTAATCCGGCTGCTCCGGGGAGCACTGCTTCCAACCCGGCAACTTCTACTACCCCGACCACAAGTACCGACACGGGTGCCGCCGCTCCACCCAGCACAAATGCTTCCGCTTCTGGAGCGCCGTCACCATCCCCATCACCACCTGACCAGATTACCACCACAACGACCTCAACTAAACCTAATGAAAAGTGGCTGTTTGAACACAATTCCCCTTTTCGCAACATTTTGAGCAGTAGTGTGGACGGACAGTCTGCCATTGATTTTTTGTCGGGTATGCCAGCGATTACTTTGTTTCACATGTTCATTTCGTTGCTGATAATGCCACTCGTGATCATGCTCACTGCCTCGGAATCCATCGCCCAGGAAATACAAACCCGGGGTGTTCGTTTTGTGGGCTTGCGCACCGGTCGTGTGGAATTTGTCCTCGGCAAGGTCTTGGGCCAGGGAGCAACTATAGCCGGAATGACCCTGCTGGCCGCCGCGATCTGTATCGCTATGGCCGCATGGAAACTGGGGGATTTTGAATTCATGCCGACCTTGTCCGCCCTGCTGCTTTTCTGGCCGCGCCTTCTCGCCTACTGTGTGGCTTATCTCGGGCTCGCGGCCCTGTGTTCCATGAATTCGAGTTCCACCGTGGCATCGCGAACTTTTTCCATCATCGGCTTGGTTTTTTTGACCATCACACATTATTACGCTGATGTTTATCTGTTCTTCCTGCCCGCCGACAGCATCCAAGCCAAAATGTGGCATGCGATTGATTTTCTCACCCCTGTTTCCCATCGTCTGGACCTGTGGTATCCAGAGCCAGGCCATTACCTCGGGGCGATAGCCAGCCTAGTATTCCTCGGCGGACTCTACACTGTTATTGGTTTAATCTTCTATCGCCGGAGGGACCTGTGAACATCGCCTCGGCCACCGCGCCCGCACTGCGCCTCGAAGGCGTCAGCAAAAGATATGGTCAGACTCACGCGCTCAACAGCCTGAATCTGGAGGTTCCGCGTGGCTCCATCTTCGGCCTGGTCGGCCAAAACGGCGCGGGTAAAACCACGGCTTTTGCCGTGGCCTGTGGATTTTTAAAGCCCGATAGCGGC
>DATHOB010000322.1:0-3431 GCA_035485355.1 Opitutales bacterium
GGCGATTTTTTTGGTGCCCATCACGGTGATCAAGTATTGCTCCACATTGTCATTGGCATCTTCCAACACCAGAAAGGTGAGACCCTTCTGGCTCTCGGGCGCAAGGACGCGCATGAAATACATCAAGCCGCCTTTGCCATCGTTTTGCACGGCAGAGAGAAGAGTGCAGCTTTGCGGGTCGGGGGCGTCTTTGGTGTAAATGTCCATTTTAACCACGTCCACTTCCGCGGTCGTGCCATGCGTTTCATGCACCTTGCCCATCACGGCGGCGCCGTCGAGGTAGTTGACCGTTTTGAAGCCTGCGGCAAGCAGGGCGACTGCCAGCACAGAAAAGGGGAGGATGGAGCGAAGGCGGCGCATGGAAAAAGTATGAAAATTAAATGGCGTTCGTGGCAGGTGGCGGCGATTAAAGTACCGGGGAAAATAATAGGGATTGGTTGGGCAAGCGGCTTCGAGTTGTACAAAAACGCAATCGGCATTATAATAGGCGGCTATGTTTGCATCGTGCAAGCTTTGTTGGCGATTCTTATGGCCTATGTTCTCCGCCGTGCTAACGGTGGGTTGCTTGGGTGGGTGTTCTGCGGTAACCGAAAACCAAAGCACGTACGGCTACCGTTCCGATGGCGAACGCAATGTTGAGACTGCTCCACCCGTGTCGTCGGATTTAGTGCACACATCGTCTTCCATCGGCCGAACAATGATGCCCGGCTCATTTGTGGTTCGCGGTTCGGGCGAGTCCATGCTTCCGACCACTGGTGAAGACACCCTTTTCGTCGTGACTCCCACCAAGTGGGAGGATTTGGAGGTGGATGATCACGTGATTTATAAGGATCCCAATGGCCGGATGATTGCGCATCGGCTGGTCCAGCTGGATGGCGACCACTGGATTGTCAAAGGCGATAATAATTCTGAAATCGACCCTTGGGTGATGACGCGGGACAACTATGTGGGAGTGATTGCCGGGAACTTTTTTCCGCCGGAATCCAATGAGGATCAGTGATGCTTGGTGAGGTAACGCGGAGCGCCGATTTCAATTCCCCGGATAGAGTTCCAAAGTGGCCATCAAACAATCAGCATCGCGTCCCCGTAACTGTAGAATCGGTAACCCCGCGCCCCGGCCTCGGCGTAAATTTCCTTGAGCCAGGCAATTCCGTCAGTTTTTTCCGGAGTAAGAAATGCGCTGACGAGGCACAACAATGTCGAGCGCGGCAAATGGAAATTAGTCAGCAATAGGTCCGCGCCTGCAAATTTGCGCGGCGGATAAATGAAGATATCGGCCTCAGCCAGCCAGGTTTTTTCGTGGGATAGTTGGTTTGAGGGTAGGGCGGGGCCTCCAGACCCGCCTTGCTTGCCGAAATAATCCTCCAGCGCCCGCAATGTCGTCGTCCCCACCGCCAGCCTCGGGCCGCTTTTTGCTACCAGTGCTGCGTGGGTGGTGGCGGGGATTTCATACCATTCGCGATGAATGACGTGTTCCTCAATCTTCTCCACCGCAATCGGGCGAAAGGTGTCCAAGCCCACTCGCAGGGCCAAATCATACATCGGCACGCCTTTGGCCGAAAGCGCGGCCAGCACCGCGGGAGTAAAATGTAACCCCGCGGTCGGCGCGGCGGCGGCGATTTTTTTTGCCGGGTCGGCATACACCGTCTGGTAATTTTCGTCATCGCTGGCGGTGGGGGAGGCATCGGCTGCGCCGCCGCGCCGGATATACGGTGGCAACGGCATTTCGCCAAGGCGTTCGGTCACGCCAATGACTCCACACGTACCATCTACGACATCAAATCGCGCCAGCACCCGGCCCTCGGGGGATTTCTCCACCACCGTGGCGGTAAAAATTCCTTCCGCGTCAAAAGTTGCACCCACCGGATATTTTTTTCCCGGTTTCAGCAGGCACCACCAGGTGTGGCCCGAGGCATCCTGTGCCAAATCCGGATGCAGCAGCAGGCACTCCAGCGCGCCGCCCGTTTTCCGCTGCAATCGTAGTCGCGCTTTAAAAACTGCTGCGTGATTCCGAAACATCCGCGTATTTGGAGGCAGTAATACCGGCAAATCGCGAAAAATATGGTGACTCAACTTCCGTGTGGTCCGGTCAACTACCAGCAGCCGTGCGGCGTCCCGCGGTTGGGCGGGGGCTTGCGCGATGCGCTCCGGCGGCAGGGGATAGTCGAACAAGGCGGTGTCCATCGTCCTAGTGTGGCGCACCCGAGAGCGTTTGGAAATATCCTTTCGCAAAGTCTTTAGGCTTGCCGCCCTGCATGATTTCCAAAAATCTCAACCCTCCCATTCTTCCATGAGCACCCCCTCTTCCCAATTCGAAACCATCTCCCAGGAAAACCGCCGCTTTCCGCCCTCCGCGGCTTTTTCCCGCGCGGCGCACATTAAAAGCATCGAGCAATACAAGGAGATGTATGCCCGCAGCATCGCCGACCCGGAGAAATTCTGGGCCGAAGTCGCCGGCGAGCTGCACTGGTTTCAAAAGTGGCACACCGTGCTCAACGAAAAGAACGCTCCGTTCTACAAATGGTTCGAAGGCGGCGTCACCAACATCACTTACAATTGCCTCGACCGCCACCTCCATGGCGCGACGCGCAACAAAGCCGCCATTATTTTCGAAGGCGAACCCGGCGACCAGCGCGTGCTGACTTATGCCGATTTGCACCGCGAGGTCTGCCTTTTCGCCAATGTGCTCAAGAGCCTCGGCGTCAAGAAGGGCGATGTCGTCGCGCTCTATCTGCCAATGGTGCCTGAGCTGGCCATTGCCGTCCTCGCTTGCGCCCGCATCGGCGCGCCGCACACGGTTATTTTCGGTGGCTTCTCCGCGGAGTCTATCAAGGATCGGGTTAACGATTGCCAGGCCAAAGTCGTCATCACTGGCGACGCCGGCTACCGTCGTGGCAAAATTCTGCCACTCAAGAATACCGTGGATGAAGGTGTCGCAAATTGCCCATCGGTGACAAACGTGCTCGTCGTCGCACGTGAACCGTTGAAGCAACTCCATCCCGTCACCATGCAGCCGGGGCGTGATGTGTGGTATCACGAAGCCGTCGTGGGCCAGCCCCGCCACTGCGAGCCCGCTCGCATGGACGCCGAGGATTTGCTCTTCATCCTTTATACCAGCGGCTCGACCGGCAAGCCCAAGGGCATCATGCACACGACCGGCGGCTACATGGTCTATGCCTACCTTACCGCCAAATACATTTTCGATCTCAAGCCTGAGGACGTTTACTGGTGCACGGCAGACATCGGCTGGGTCACCGGCCACAGCTACATTCTCTACGGCCCGCTGCAAAACGCCGCCACCGTGATGATGTTCGAAGGCGTGCCAAACTGGCCCGAGAACGACCGCTTCTGGCAGATTGTCGAAAAATACGGTGTCACCGTTTTCTACACCGCACCCACGGCCATCCGCGCCTGCATGAAGTGGGGCGAGG
>DATHOB010000323.1:2500-8666 GCA_035485355.1 Opitutales bacterium
GGGGGAAAACCGCTAACAATACGCTTCGCCATGATTTGCACAAGCACTTTCTTGAAAAATCTTTCAAAATCTTGTTTTCCCTCGAGAAATCATGCCTTCAGCACGGAGAATCTCTTAGGTTTTGCACCTCATTGTATTTCACTCTTGGACATTTTCATGGCATTCACTCCCGATTCGGCACTTTCCGGCAATTCTTCCCCAATACAATCGACATTTCCTGTACATACTATGAGCAATGATATGCTCATGATATCTATATATTGCTGAACATCAATCTCTTGAGATTTAAAACAACGCATTTGGCTCAAAAAATGATGGCTGGTTGGCATGCGTGCATACTTTTCTCGTTTATTCTCAGTCTTCGGCCATTGGGGGTGGCTGGTTGGTGTTGTCCTTCTAACGGGCTGCTCCTCTTCGTCAAATCCATCTCATCCCACTACCATTCTGACACTTACAGAAATTCGTCAATCCTCAAACGGCGAGCTAGCCTTGGTCTATGATGAGCAAAAAGCGCAGCAAACCGGCCAAAGGCTTTATATCGTGGATCCAAACGCGCTGGGCAAGAATCTGCAAACTGCTCTGAACGAAATCCAAACCCACCCCGGCTATGGGGAAACGTTTTCCGGCGCGGTCGTAATGCATCGCAGGTTTTCCAATGATACATTTGGACAGGATTCATTTTGGGTCGAATTGGACCCCTATCAACTCCCTGGAGCCTGGCTCCCCGCAGCAACACTTCCGCCCTTGCCGCCCAGTGCGGTGGCGCAGACCCTCCCTGCATCATTTCAGGTTTATGCCGGTCTCGCCCCTGACAATGCCCTCGCATCGCCACTAAACAGCACGTCACCTGTCATTCCTCCGGTCACCTTTGCAATTTCCCCCGCACGGCCCAATGAACACTTCATCTGGCGCAGCCCAGCCGGGCCACTGGATACCGCCATATCGCAGCAACCGCTTATTCAAAAGTCCAATCACCGCAAATTTTGGGACAAGGCTGAAGCCTTTGCGGACGGGACGATCACGGTCCTCACAGTGGTGGCCGCGGTGGGCGTGGAGTTCGCCATCGAATGCGTCCCCTATCGCGAGCATGCCAGCGCGTTCCACCGCTAAGGTAGCGTTACGCTGCGATTCATTTTCTCAGTGGCGTTTGGACAATGGAATAAACCACGCTTCTGCGCTTGTGTCTTGCCGTCTGTCGTCTAGCTTCTTCCTTCTTCATTTCCACCATGCCCTCCCCTACACTTACCGCTGTTCTCGAAACAAACCAAGGCACAATCGAATTGCGCCTTTTTCCAGACGTCGCGCCCAAAACGTGCGAAAATTTCACCCGCCTGATTGAAAAAGGCTATTACAACGGAATCATTTTCCACCGCGTCATTCCGGAATTTATGCTCCAGGGCGGCGACCCGACCGGCACCGGACGCGGCGGCGAGTCCATCTGGGGCCGTACGTTTGAGGATGAATGCAAACCCAGTGTCAAATTCGACCGCAAGGGCTTGCTCGCTATGGCCAATGCCGGCCCGGGCACCAACGGCAGCCAGTTCTTCATCACCACCGTGCCGACACCCTGGTTGAATATGAAGCACACGATTTTCGGAGAAGTAACCAAAGGCTACGACGTGGTCGAAAAAATTGAAAGTTGCCCGAAGGACCCCGGCGACCGCCCGCGCGAAAAGCAGCAGATTGTGAAAGCATCCGTGCGGAAGGAATAACGGAAAGGCATTTCATTCCGATGATTGTTGCCCTGCACGGCTTCACCGGCGGCGGTGGCGATTTCGCGCCGCTGGCCGAAGCGTTGCCGGAACACCGTTGGCTTACGCCGGATTTACCCGGCCACGCACCGGATTGGCTGGCGGCGGGCGCACCCTCGGATGATTGCTCCTTGGATGCTGGCATTCGTTTTTTGGATGCTATTATCCCGGAAAAATCTGCTGTGCCGCAAATTTTGCTGGGGTATTCACTCGGTGGCCGGTTGGCGCTGCGCTATGCCTTGGCGCGGCCCGGACGCGTACAGGCTTTGGTGTTAATTGGAACCTCTGCGGGTATTGCTGATGCTCATGAGCGAGCCTCGCGACGCAACGAAGATGAACTACTGGCGCAAAAAATAGCGTCCCAAGGGGTCATGGCTTTTTTGGCCGATTGGCAAAAACTACCGCTGATTTCCACGCAGGCAAAACTGCCAATGGAATGGCAAATCGCCATGCGTCAACGGCGCGAGCAATTACGCACTGCGGGGCTGGCGGCGAGTTTGCGGCAATTCGGCCAAGGCGCGGTTGAGCCCGTATGGAAACGCCTCCAAGAGTTGCGTCTGCCCGTGCTACTCTGTGTCGGCGCAGAGGATGAAAAATACACCGCACTGGCCAAGCAAATGCAGGCACAAATCACCGGCGCAGAATTGTTAATTATTCCCCACGCCGGCCACATGGCCCACTTGGAAAACAGAGACACTTTCACCGCTGGCTTGCGTTCGTTCTTAAAGGCCAAACAGCTTGCTTAAACCAACTTGGTGTAAGCTGCAGCATCGAGCAATTTGGCAACTGCGGTCGCATCCGCCACGCGGATTTTGAGCATCCAGCCGCCCGCATAAGGAACTTGGTTGACCAGCTCCGGCATGGATTCCAGCGCGGAATTGATTTCCACCACCTCTGCCGCAACCGGCATGTACAAATCGGAAGCAGCCTTCACCGATTCCACCACGCCAAAGGTCGCCCCGGCGGCAAATTTTGCGCCCGGCTTGGGCAGTTCAACATACACGATGTCGCCCAGGCTCTCCTGCGCATAATCGGTGATGCCGACGAGCGCCGTGCCGTCGCCCGCAGGCTTCAGCCATTCATGTTCCTTGGTGTAGCGCAGGTCGTCAGGTACGGAACTCATGGGAGAAATAGGAATTAAGAATTATGAAGTGAAAGGCAAAATGTCTAAATCAAAATTATTGTTTGTGTAGCGGTGGCTTGGCAAGACGCATGGAAATCGCGCAACCACGGACGTCCACCGTCAAAGGAGCATTCGCGACCAAAGCGGCGCGGTTGATGAGAGCGCTGCCGATGGGCAGGTTCAAAATGGGCGAGACCGTGCCGGAAAGCACCCGCCCCACGGGTTTGCCATCGGCACTCACCACCATGTCGGCGCGAGGCACTCGACGGTCATCCAGGACGAAAAAGACCACTCGGCGAGCAGGCCCGGCGGCAGCCTCTTCCGCCAAAGCATCCCGACCGATAAAGCCGCCGGGTTTATCCAATTTTACCGCCCAACCCAATCCCGCCTGCAAGGGCGATATTTCTCGACTGATTTCGTGGCCATATAGTGGCAGGCCCGCTTCGAGGCGCAGGCTGTCCCGCGCGCCGAGCCCACAAGGTTTGAGGCCCAGATCCGCGCCGGCGGCGAGCAATGCGTCGGCAAAGGCTTCTGCCTGGCCGGGGGGAAGATAAAATTCAAAGCCATCTTCACCGGTATAACCCGTACGGCTGGCCAGCATGGTTGCGCCGGACAGCACAATCTCCACAAAACTGAAGCGTGGGACATCCGCTAGCGAAACTGTGGACGGTGCCAGGCGAGCGGCAATTTCCACGGCACGGGGGCCTTGGAGGGCAAGCTGGGCATAACTGGCCGAAGCATCTAGGAATTCACATTCAAAGCCCTTGGCGTGGCCACCCAGCCAACTTAGGTCGCCCGTTGTGTTGCCCGCATTGAGGCATAGAAGGTAGCTCTGCGGGCCCGTACGGTAGACGATGATATCATCCACCACCCCGCCATCCGGCGCACACAGCAGGGTGTAGCGCGCACGACCAACACCCAAATCACCCATGCGGTTGGTCGCCACATGGTCGAGAAACGTCGCCGCCTGAGGTCCGGAAACGGTCGCCTCACCCATGTGGGAAACGTCGAACAACCCGGCCGCAGTGCGCGTGGCGCGATGTTCCTCCAATATGCCGGTATATTGCACGGGCATTTCCCAACCGGAAAACGGCACAAAGCGGGCACCATGGCGGGCATGCCAGCCATGGAGCGCCGTACGCAAAGGAGCGGCAGCAGTCATCAAGGCCCAAACCTACTTGCCTTGGCTGTAGAAGCGAGCAAGTTCCGCAACTTTTTGTTTGTATTCGTCCGGGGTGATTTTGTGCCGTGAGAGCTGCACATCCAGCACGCTGACCGCATTTTGCAAGGCATGAAAGGGATCCTTTACCGGGGCGAGGTTGAAAATATACTGACCCCGGAATGCCGGCGGATGAGAGGTGCTCATACCGGTTTTGATGGGTACGCCCGAAGAGGAAGCCGCACGCACAGATTCCGAATCAATCAGGTAACCCGCCAAACGCAATTCGATCGAGTAAGCGTTACCGACTTCCAATTTGGCGGCATAGGGAGTCTGGCCGGCTTCCTGTCCATTAAGAATGACGGTTGCGCCAGCAGGGACGGAATTAATGACCACATCTTGGATAACCGGGGCCTTCGGGGCCTTGACGGGGGCAGGCGCCGCCGGGGTGTCGGTGGCAGCTGGAGCAGCAGCCGCCGGTGCGGTGCTGGTGGCAGCGTCAGTTGCTGGTGCGCTCGATTTTTTGAGCGAAGAGCAGCCGGTAATCAGCGCGAGTGAAAGAGGGAGAAGGGTGAGTGAAGCTAGCTTGGTGATTTTCATGGGGTAGAAACGTTGAATCTAAAACGTAACAATCCACCGGGTCAAGTTGGAAAGAAGCTTGAAAAGAGCTTCCAGCCTGCCATTTTGGATGTTTTGCCACCGACACGGGGTACTATCCCTATTGCCGGGCCACTCCCCTCCACAAAGAAAACCCGCATCCATGCCTGCTGAAAAAACCCTCGTAATTCTCAAACCCGATTGCCTAAACCAACATGCAATCGGCAAAGTTTTGGAACGGTTCGAACAAAATGGCTTTGAAATCGTCGCCTGCAAAATGACGCGTTTGACGACCGCCCTGCTCCGCGAGCATTACGCTCACCTGGCGAAAATGCCCTTCTTCCCAGAAATTGAAATCTTCATGGGCTCACGCTCGGTCTTGATCCTCATCCTTAAGGGCGACCGGGCAGTTGACCGGGTGCGCGAATTGTTGGGACCGACTGACTCTGCCAAGGCCCCCAAAGGGACTATCCGCGGCGATCTCGGCACGGATAAAATGGCCAATATTTGCCACGCGTCGGATAGCGCGACCTCTGCCGCGGCCGAGATTCAACGCTTCTTCCGTGCCGACGAGATATTTGGTTAAAGCGGCATTTTATTTTTGCTGAAATAGGTAAAACGACAAGGGCTTCAGACCATTGGTCTGAAGCCCTTGTCAAATCCAGCAAAATTGCCGGACGATATTGCCGTTCGGATTACGGCGATGTGGCCGCAGGCGCCAACGGATGATCCGGCTGGCGGGGAATCGAACGGTTCGGTGTCACAATCGTCGGATTCTGGAATACCGATCCTGGAGCGATACCCTGAATCGGCTGGTTTGCAGGCGCACCACCGGGGGAGATGATGTTCGCAGTGACAAAGATCATCAGATTGCGCTTTTGCGAGGTTTCACCCTTGTCCTGGAACAAGCGGCCAATGAGCGGCAAGTCACCCAGTATGGGCACTTTGTCGTCAACGGTTTTGACTTCATCACGGGTCAAACCACCGAGGATGACCGTGGCGCCGTCAAAGATGGTGACATCGGTGGAAATCTTGCGCACGTCAAAGATGGGTTGGATGAAGCCAGAAGGCACGCTGGCCGTGGTACCTGACTGAATGGCGAGCGATGTGCCACCGTATTCGATGAATCCTTCAAATTCCGTGACGGTCGGCTCAAGGTGCATTTCAATGGTTTGGTCTTCGTAGATATGCGGGGTGACAGTCATGTCCACACCGATATTGGCGGTTTCAAAGCCGTTAGGCGTGCCGGCCGTGATGGTTACACCGCCCGAGCCGCCACCGCCATTGGAGCTGTTGCTCGCCGGGGAAACCGTGGACTGAATGGGCGAGAAGGTATCTGGGTAACGCAACTGTTGCGCGATGGTTATCGTGGCATCATGTTGATCCATCACCACAATCTTGGGCGCACTCATCAGGTCGGAGCCTTGTTTTTGATCAAGGGCGTTGATGATCATCTGAATGCGATACCCCTGGAGCCAACTGGCCACGCCACTGAAGACGTTGTTGGCGGTTTCACCCACATTAACTTCATTGGGC
>DATHOB010000324.1:0-13761 GCA_035485355.1 Opitutales bacterium
GTCCACGGTGATTTCCGGGAAAATGGTGTGGTCGCCAATGCCGATATTGTAACTTCCGCGTCCGTCCATCTTGCGGCCTACGCCGCGAAAGTCGCGGATGTTCGGCAGTGTTACTGTGAGCAGGCGCAGCAAAAAGTCCCACATGTTCGGGCCGCGGAGCGTCACCATGACGGCCGAGGGCATGCCTTCGCGCACTTTGAAATTGGCCACTGAGGTGCGCGCACGGGTAATGACAGGCTTCTGCCCGGCAATAATGGTGATGTCTTTGACGACTTCCGTCACCCAGTTCTTGTCGGCCTCGGAATCAATGCGCGAGTTGAGCACGATCTTGTTGATCGTGGGCACTTGATGGGCGTTTTTGTAGCCACGAGTCTTGGCGAGCTCGGGCACCACCTTATCGAGGTAAAATTGCTTGAGGGTTGGGACAGTCATGGCGCGAAAATATATGGGTTGGGAAAAACAATGCGGATGAATTACTTCTTGGCCGCGCCGGTGCGCTTTTGCTTCTTGGCGTCGTGTCGGCTGGCCAGCATGACGCGCGAGCGATGGATGGGCGCTTCGCGCTGAATGATGCCGCCGGGTTCCTTCTCCGACTTGGCCTTGGTGTGGCGCTTGATGACGGCCACACCCTCGACGAGGATGCGGTCGGCTTCGCGTAAAATTTGCAGCACTTTGCCGCGTTTGCCTTTATGGGCGCCGCTGATGACGACAACTTCGTCGCCGCGTTTGATTAAGTGAGCCATGTTTAGAGCACCTCCGGAGCGAGGGAAATGATTTTCATGAAATTCTTGGCGCGCAACTCGCGGGCGACGGGCCCGAAGATGCGCGTGCCGCGCGGGTTGCCGGTCGTGTCGAGGATGACGCAGGCATTCGTGTCAAAGCGCAGATAGCTGCCATCGGCGCGGTGGATGGCCTGCTTCGTGCGCACGATGACGGCCTGGGCCACGGTGCCCTTTTTGACTTGGGCGTCGGGTGTGCTGTCCTTGACGGCGACGACGATAATGTCGCCCACGTGCGCGAAGCGCGTGCGCTGCCCGAGGCGGCGGATCATCATCACGTGCTTGGCGCCGGTGTTGTCGGCGACTTCAAGGCGGGATTGCATTTGGACCATGGCGATTGGGCTCCGGGCGGAGAAAGAAGGTTGGTTAAGCGGAAAAGATAAAAAGGATTACGCAGCGACAATGGGGGCGGCCTCGACGATGCGGATCACGCGCCAGCGCTTGGTTTTGCTAATCGGGCGGGTTTCCGTCAGTACCACTTTATCGCCGAGTTTGCACGTGTTGGCCTCGTCGTGGGCGTGAAGCACCGTCTTGCGCTTGATTTCCTTTTGGTAAATCGGGTGCGGAATCTTGTAGAAGTACGTCACCTTGATCGTCTTGTCGCCGGAGCGGCTGGTGACGATGCCGGTGATGTGCTTGCGCTCGGCGCGGTCAGTGGTTTGGGGGGCGGACATGGAAGGAAAAATAAAAATTAAAAATGGTGGAAGTGGGAAGCGAAGGCGCTTTACGCCTTGAGCGTGCGCTGACGCTTGAGCGTCTCCATGCGGGCGATTTCCCGGCGCAGCTCGCCGAAGCGGGCCGTGTTTTCGACTTGGCCGCTGGACTGCTTGAGGCGCAGGCCGACGAGCTCGTCGCGGCGTTCCGTCAGCTTGCGGTCGAGTTCAACCGGGGGAAGCTCTTTGAGTTCTTTGGAAATCATGGGAGGAAAATATTTGAAAGTGAACCGTGCCCGACTAGAACCGCTCCAGCGCTTCACGGCTGATGAAACGGCAGCGGAAACCGAGCTTGGCGTCGGCCAGGGCCAGCGCTTCACGCGCGGAGGAGACGTTGACGCCGCCGATTTCGAACAAAATGGCGCCGGGTTTAATCACCGCGACGTAGAATTCGACGCCGCCTTTGCCGCGGCCCATGCGGGTTTCCGCCGGCTTCTTGGTCACGGGCTTGTGGGGGAACACGCGCATCCACACTTTACCGCGTCGGTTCAAATGGCGGGTGATGGCCACGCGCGCGGCCTCCAACTCGGTGGCGTAGAGTGCGCCGCGTTCGAGCGACTGGATGGCAAAGTCGCCAAAGGCCAGGCGGTTGCCGCGCTTGGCGACGCCGCGGATGCGGCCTTTCATTACCTTGCGGTATTTCTGGGCGGCGGGTTGAATGTTAGCCATGGGTCGGGAAGTTTAAAATTGGAATTTCGGGCGGCGGATTAGCTGTAAAGACCTTCGTCGTCTTTGCGGCAGATCCACACCTTGATGCCGATTTTGCCGGCGACGGTGTTGGCTTCGCAAAAACCATAATCAATGTTGGCGCGCAAGGTGTGCAGGGGCACGCGGCCTTGGCGGAGCAGTTCCACGCGGGCGATTTCCGCGCCCCCGAGGCGGCCGGCGCAACGCACGCGGATGCCTTCCGCGCCGAGCGCGAGCGCGCTTTGCACGGCCTTCTTCATCGCGCGGCGGAAAGAAATGCGGCGTTCGAGCTGCAAGGCAATCTGCTCGGCCACAATGTAAGCCACCACGTCGGGCTTCTTAACTTCGTGAATATCCAACAGCACGTCTTTACCGGTGAGCTTGGCGAGGTCGGCTTTAATCTGGTCGAGCTGGCGGCCCTTCTGGCCGATGACCATGCCGGGGCGAGCGGTGAAAATCTTGACGCGGACGCGGTTGCTCGCGCGTTCAATGAAGATGCGCGGCACGGAGGCGTAGCGCAGCTTGTCCATCAGGTGTTCGCGAATGCGGTAGTCCTCGTGGACGAGCACGGGCAAGTCCTTCTTGTTGGCATACCAGCGCGACTCCCAGTTGCGACGAACAGAGAGGCGGAAACCGATCGGATTGGTCTTTTGTCCCATGGTGTGTGAGTGCCAGCCGGTTACTCGGCGGCGGAAGCGGGGGTGGCGTTGTTGTCGGAAAGGATGATACGGATGTGCGACGTGTGCTTGTGAATCGGGTGGCCCGATCCTCGGGATGCCGGGCGCATGCGCTTGAGCACGGAGCCTTGCTCGGTCAACGCACGTTTGACGACGAGGTTGGCGGAGGCCAGGCGGTGGTTGTTCTCCGCGTTGGCCACGGCGCTGACGAGCGTCTTGCGCACGAGGCGCGCTGTCTTGCGCGGGATGAACCGCAGCAGGTCGAGCGCCTCATTGGCGGGCTTGCCTTGGATGACGCGCGTGACTTGCCGCAATTTCTTGGGCGAGACGCGGACGTATTTGGTGAGAGCTTGGACTTCCATGGCGGGAGGCGGTTGAAAAGGGTGGGGGAGGAAAAAATTATTGGGCGGACATGGTGGAGACGCGCACTTCGTCACCGGGCATCAGGGGTGAACTGAGGCCGTTTTGATTCGTAATCAGCGCGGCGCTTCGGTCTTCTTCCGTGGCCACGACGACGAGCTGGGCCACGGCGGCATCCTTGCGCATGATGACGCAGAGCACACCATTGCGAAAACCTTGGTACAGGCCGCCATCAAGCACTACGACATCAGCCTGACCTTCGGCGATGCGGGAAATGTGCGCGTGGCCGGTTGGCACCAATGGCGCGTCCACCCAATCCGGGCGGGTCGTGCTGTGCGCGGGGTGGTATGTGTCCTGAGACAACAACGGCGGGCGCACTGCAGCGGTCGATTGCGCATGTGCCAACCCGTCCACGGCCAGTACAAGGGCGGCAGCGGCAAAAAGGGCGGTTGGTCGGAAATGCGACATGAAGAAAAAGCTTAAACTTTCTTTTGCGTGTGGGGATTGTGGCCCTTGAACGAGCGCGTCGGCGCGAATTCGCCGAGTTTGTGGCCCACCATGTTTTCCGTCACATACACCGGAATAAACGTGCGCCCGTTATGGACGGTGAAGTTCAAGCCGACGAAGTCGGGCGTGATGGTCGAGCGGCGCGACCAGGTCTGGATCGGCTTGCGCGAGGCTTCCTTCTGCGCGACATCGATTTTGTCCTGCAGTTTCGGTTCGACGAAGTAACCTTTTTTAACGGAGCGGCCCATGGTGGAAAATAAGTGTTAGTGGTGAAAAAGGATGGTTCAAACCGGCTTGACCTTGCGGCCATTGCGGCGCGTAAGGATGAAGGCGTTCGACGGCTTGCTGCGCACGCGGGTGGGGAAGCCTTTGGCGAGCTGGCCCCAAGGGGACACGGGGTGCTGCCAGCCACCGCCGCCTTTGCTCTTGCCCTGGCCACCACCCATCGGATGGTCCACGGGATTCATTGACATACCACGCTGGCGGGGGCGCTTGCCGAGCCAGCGATTGCGACCGGCCTTGCCGAGGCTGCGGTTCTGGTGGTCCAAATTGCCCACGACACCTACGGTAGCGCGGCAATTAGCGTGGACGAGGCGGATTTCACCGCTGGGAAGTTTGATTGTCGCCGTGTTGTGCTCGATACCCATCAACTGGGCACCTGCGCCGGCGCCACGGGCGATTTTCGCACCGCGACCCGGGAGCATCTCAACATTGTGAATGAAAGTGGCGGGGGGAATGTTGCGCAACGGAAGCGCGAGACCCACGGGATACTCGGTGACGACTTTGTCCGTCGAAACGAGCTTGTCGCCGACTTTGAGACCGTTCGGGGCGAGAATGTAGCGTTTTTCACCATCCGCATACGCCAGCAAAGCGAGGCGGGCCGAGCGGTTCGGATCATACTCCAACGCCTGCACGGTCGCGGGAATTTCCTTCTTGTCGCGCTTGAAATCAATGACACGGTAGAGACGCTTGTGACCACCACCACGCCGGCGCGAGGTGATGCGGCCATAGCAATTACGGCCCTGAGCACGGTGGTTCGACTCAAGCAGGGTATTCTCCGGGTCTTTTTTCGAAAGCTCTTCGCGCGTATTCTCAATGAGAAAGCGCTGGCCGGGAGTCAGGGGGCGGCGTTGTTTGAGGGCCATGGCAGGTGAAAATTAGAGGGTGGAAATTAAAATTAAAAAGAGTGGAACGGACAAAAATTACATCGTCTCAATCTTCTGGCCCTCGGCGAGGGTCACGATGGCAATCTTGCGGCGGTTCGTGCGCCCGGGGAAGCCGCCGAACATCCGCCCGCTCTTGCGCTTGCCGGGGTGGTTGAGGATATTCACGCGCGCGACTTTCGTCTTGTATTTCGCGGTGATGGCCTTGCCCACTTCAATGCGGTTGGCCGATGTCGCCACCTCGAACACATACTTGTTCAGGTGCGCGTTGAGCGCCGACGCTTTTTCGGTGATGCGGAAGCTCTTCAGGACTTGGATGGGCTCTTTCATCGGAAAATAAGTTTTAAAATTTAAAAAATATACTAAGAATTCGGCTTACGCATTCGCACGGGCCAGGATTTTTTGGAAGCCCTGCTCGCTGACGAGCACACACTGGCAATTGACAATGTTCCAGGCGTTGACGGAAGCGGCATCAATCATCTCGACACGCTCAATGTTACGTGTGGCCAACTGGGCGTTCTTCTCGAAAGCTTCGTCGATCAACAAAATTTTGCCTTCGGGGCGGATGCGGGTCAGCACTTGGGCGACCAATTGTGTCTTCGGTTTGGCGGGGGTGATTTTTTCAATCAGGCTCAGGCCGCCTTCAACTGCCTTGTCAAACAGCGCGCGTTGGAACGCGAGCTGGCGCACTTTCTGGTTGATGCCAACCGACCAATCGCGCGGGCGCGGGCCGAATACAACGGCACCCTTGACCCAGATCGGGCTGCGGCGGGAGCCATGGCGGGCATTACCGGTGCCTTTTTGGCGCCAAGGCTTTTTGCCGGTGCCTTTGACTTCACCGAAATTCTTCGTCTTGGCATTGCCCTGGCGCGCGCTGGCTTGATAGGCCACAATCGCGTCTTTGAGCGCTTGGACGCCCTTCTTTCCCTCGAATTCCTTGAGGGCGAAGTCCTTTTCCTGGGCGTTCGCGCCATCAGGGCTGTAAACTTTGAGCTTCATGATCGTAAATAGGTTAGAGTGTTGGCGCGTCAGCAGGGGTTATTTCTTCACCGGAGCGGCGGCGCGGACTTTCTTGGCCTGGCGGACGACAACGAAGTCGCCATTCGCTCCGGGAAGACTGCCCTTGATGAGAATCAAATTCTTGTCTTCGATGATCTTTACGACGGTCATGTTTTGCGTCGTGCGGCGTTCCGTGCCCATATGGCCGGGCATCCGCTTGCCTTTGAAAACGTGACCGGGGGTCTGGCGCATGCCGATGGAGCCAGGGCGGCGGTGCATCATGTGACCGTGCGAGTCCGGCTGGCCATCCATATTGTGGCGCTTCATGACGCCTTGGAAACCGCGACCCTTGCTATTGCCAATGACGTCAACTAGCGCACCTTCTATGAACTTGTTGACTGTCAACACGTCACCAACTTTAAATTCGGAGGCTTGGGTGGTGCGAAACTCACTCAACTGCGTTACCGGTTCCTTCAAACCGGCCTTTTTGAGGTGACCCAGCTCTGGGGAGCTCATGCGGCTCTCTTTTTGCACCCAAAAACCAATTTGGACAGCGTTATAGCCATCATTATCAACGGTTTTTATCTGCGTGACCGGACAAGGACCGGCCTGAACAACCGTGACGGGAACCAAATGGTTCTCGGCGTCATAAACTTGGGTCATGCCCACTTTTTTACCAAGGAGGATTAAGCTCATATTGCTAATTGGCAGGTGGAAGTCCACGAGACCCGGTTGAAGGGGCGGTGCGGAGCGCCTTGTTGCATCCGGCGGAAGCCGGATCCTGCGTTAGGCGTGAAAGATTATGTGTGAGGGAGGTTGGTCGAGTCGAAAAGGGTTGGAAAAAATCGGAGCTGGCTTCTTGAAACAGGAGTTAAATTCCTGCGAGAGATGCTGCTTTCCGACTTCGCCGCCAGACTCGGGATGGCGGCTGATTGGTAGTGGAGGGACTGGGAAATAATCAGGGAAAGAGTTCAAATAAGGAGAAAAATCGTCTCCTCGTCAAGCGCTTTTCTAACTTTCTGTAAAAGACTTCCATTCGGGCTATACCGTAATCTGAATATCCACGCCCGCCGGGAGGTTCAGCTTCTTCAATTCATCCACGGTTTGCGCCGTGGGTTCCAAAATGTCGATGATGCGCTTGTGCGTGCGCAATTCAAATTGCTCCATGGACTTTTTGTCCACGTGCGGTGAGCGATTGACGGAAAGCTTCTCAATCCGCACGGGCAGGGGCACCGGGCCGGCGACGCGCGCGCCGGAGCGCTTGGCGGTTTCAACAATGTCAACGGCTGACTGGTCGATGATGCGATAGTCGAAGCCCTTCAGTTTGATGCGGATGCGTTGGCTGGCCATGGTATTTGCGGGTTAAGATGGTTTCGTTAGGAGGGAAAATTGCGCCAGCGTTCTCGTTTGGGCCGCCTGGTGGCGTCCAAACTAAAAAAACATCAAACTGGGAAAGAACGGCGGAGCGGAAAAAGGAGGTTCAGGTGCTTGGTAGAGGGAACCAGAGTGTGGAGGAAGTGAAATTGCGCAAGGAAAAATTTCAGTGCCGGTGGGGCGCTGAAAAATGGCAGGTTAGATGGTGCGCGCCACCTTGCGAGTGGACGAATCGACAATCTTTACCAGCGAACTTTGCGGAACCTGCTCAAAGTGCGAGGGCTCCATCGAATACGAGGCGCGGCCCTTGGAGAGCGAGCGCACGTCCGTCGAGTAGCCGAACATGGTTTCGAGCGGCACATTCGCATTGATGTACACCAGGCCGGTCTTCGTCTCCATGCCTTGGATTTGGCCGCGGCGGCGGTTAAGGTCGCCGACGACGTCACCCTGGTATTCACTGGGGGTGACGACTTCGACCTTCATGATCGGTTCCAGCAAAATCGGCTTGGCCTGTTGCATTGCGTCTTTGAAAGCGAAGATGCCGGCCATTTTGAACGCCATTTCGTTCGAGTCCACTTCGTGGAACGAGCCAAAGACAATGGTCGCGATGAAATCGATCACCGGGTAGCCGGCGATGGTGCCGTTCTTGGCGGCTTCCTCGATGCCTTCGATGCTCGGCTTGATGAATTCCTTTGGAATCACACCACCCACGATATCGTTGATGATCTCGACGCCCTTACCCTTGACGTTCGGGGCGAGCTTGATCTCGACGTGGCCGTATTGGCCCTTGCCGCCGGATTGGCGGATGAACTTGCCCACGCCTTCAGAGGGCATGGTGATCGTTTCGCGATACGCGATTTGCGGGCGGCCAGCATCGGCCTCGACCTTGAACTCGCGGAACAGGCGGTCGCGAATGATTTCCAAGTGCAACTCGCCCATGCCGGCGATGATTGTCTGGCCCGTCTCGGGATTCGAGGTGAGCTTGAACGTCGGGTCTTCCGACGCCAGGCGTTGCAAACCGATGGAAAGTTTTTCCTGGTCAGCTTTGGTCTTCGGCTCGATGGACATCGAGATAACCGGCTCGGGGAAGGTGGGCGGCTCAAGGCGCAAATCCAAATCCTCGCTGCAAAGTGTGTCGCCCGTGATGACGTCCTTGGCGCCAACCACGGCGCAAATTTCCCCGGAATAAATAGCGTCCACGTCCACCCGTTCGTCGGCCTTCAAGAAGAGCAGGCGGGAAATGCGCTCCGTGCGGCGCGTGCGCGGATTGTAGAGCGAATCGCCCTTCTTCAGCGTGCCGGCATAGAGGCGGAAAAACACCAAGCGGCCCACGAATTGGTCGGTCCACAATTTGAAGACGAGGCCAATGGGCTTGCTCTTGTCGTCGGCGAAAACTTCCGTGGTGGTTTCATCGTCCTTGTGCGCCGTCATCGGGCGCGATTCGAGCGGGTTGGGCAGGTAATTGACCACGCCGTCGAGCACCATTTGCACACCCTTGTTCTTGAGCGCGCTGCCGGGGATGACACCGACAAAGTCTTGCGTCAACGTCGCCTTGCGGATGACGGCGCGTAGCTCGTCAATGCTGATGTCTTTGCCTTCAAGGAATTTTTCCGCAATGGTGTCGTCGAAGTCCGCGAGGGCTTCGATCAGTTTCTCGCGCCATTCCTTGGCCTCGGCAATATGGCTTTCGGGAATCGGCTTTTCGTGGAAGCGCACACCGCTGGCGTCGGTCGGGTCATATTCGCAGAGGACCATCTTCACGAGGTCAATGACGCCGAAGAAAGTGTCAGCCGCGCCGTAGGGAATGAACAACGGGTGCGCATTGCCCTTCAGCTTGTTGCGGATGTCGTCGAGGGCTTTGAAAAAGTTCGCGCCGGTACGGTCCATCTTGTTGACGTAGGCGATGCGGCAAACCTTGTACTTGTTCATCTGCCGCCAGACGGTTTCCGACTGCGGTTGCACGCCCGCAACTGCGCAGAATACGGCAATGGCGCCGTCCAACACGCGCAGGGAGCGCTCTACCTCGGCGGTAAAGTCCACGTGCCCCGGAGTGTCGATGATGTTGATGGTGTGCGGAATATTCGCCCATTTGCCTTCCTTGGTCGTCCAGCCCGCGGAAATGGCGGCAGCGGTGATGGTGATGCCGCGCTCGCGTTCCTGCTCCATCCAGTCGGTCACGGTGTTGCCATCGTGCACGTCACCCATTTTGTGAATGACGCCCGCGTAGAAGAGCACGCGTTCGGTCGTCGTCGTCTTGCCGGCGTCAATGTGCGCGGCAATGCCGATATTCCGCGTGTATTCCATCGGGAAACGGCGGGCGGGCGAGTTGGCGGGGGAAAGGACGGTGGGTTCGGCGATGGCGGTCATGGCGGGAAAAATATTATATAAGATTTTTTGACAGAATTAACAGAACAGTCGGCGCTTTTCCCTGATTTTGTGAATTCGGTTAATTCTGTCCAAAACAAATCTACCAGCGCAGGTGGGCGAAGGCGCGGTTGGCCTGGGCCATGCGGTGCACGTCTTCGCGGCGTTTGACGACGGTGCCGGTATTGTTGTACGCGTCGAGAATCTCGGCGGCCAGCGCTTCGCGCATCGGCATGCCTTTGCGGCCCTGGGCGGCTTCCACGAGCCAGCGGAAGGCCAGGCTTTGCTGCCGCTCAAAAGAAATCTCCACCGGCACCTGATAAGTCGCACCACCGACGCGGCGGCTCTTCACTTCCAGCTTGGGGCGCACGTTTTCCAGCGCACCGAGCAGCAGATCCACCGGGTCGCCCTTTTCGAGCTTCTCGCTGACTTTTTCAAAGGCAGCGTAAACAATCCGCTGCGCGACGGTCTTTTTGCCCGAGCGCATGATGGTGCTCACGAGGTGGGTAACCAGCGGGCTATTGTAGCGCGGGTCAATCGCGCGTTCACGTTTTTCGGCTTTGCGGCGGCGGGACATGGTAGTGGGAAATTAAGAATTATAAATTTAAAATTACGAAGTGCCGGGCAAAAAAGCCGGAGGTTGTGGGTTCGTTCCCCTTGCTCCCCTGCTCCTTTATCCCTTGGCTTCTAGTCCTAGGCGGCTTTCTTTTCCTTCGGGCGTTTGACGCCGTATTTCGAGCGGCTGCGGCGGCGTTTCTCCACGCCTTGGCAGTCGAGCGGGCCGCGCACAATATGGTAGCGCACGCCGGGCAAGTCCTTCACACGGCCACCACGCACGAGCACTACGCTGTGTTCCTGCAAATTGTGACCTTCGTCCGGAATGTAAGCGATGACTTCGTAGCCGTTGGTCAAGCGCACTTTGGCGACTTTGCGAATGGCGGAATTCGGTTTCTTGGGCGTGCGGGTCATGACTTGCACGCAGACCCCGCGTTTGAACGGGTTACCGGCCAAAGCAGGGGCTTTGGATTTGAAACGGGGCGCCCGGCGCGGGTGCCGAACGAGCTGATTGATGGTGGGCATGGAACAGGTTGGTGCGGAATGGTGTCTGTGTAGGGAAAAAGCAGACCAAGGTAAACGTCCCTGCGCAGGAGGCAAGCTTATATTTACAATCGCGCGTTCAACGCAAAAAATCCACGTTTTTCTTGTTGATATGCGCAGCGGAATGGATAATTTTAAATGCATCCCCTTGGTTTTGGATATGACATCGATATCTCGCCGCTGGTGAATTCTATCCGCAATTGTTTCACTAGCGTCAAAATTCGTTGACAATGCCAGCCAGCGACGCCATCTTAACGAAAAATTAACACCAGCAACTTCGTTAATTTCCCCTGAAACTTAATTCCCCTCACCCCTGTTTATCCGTTTAGCCATGACTACACCCCTGCAAAAACTCTCACTCGGTTCGATTTTAGCCATCAGTGGCGTTTTGACCGTGACCGCCCTTTGGTCGCGCTCAGGCGACGCTTTTGCGGCCGGTACCACGCTCACGCCGCCGAACGTTCTTATCAAAGCTGACATTAAAACTGGTCCAGTAACGGTAGGCGCGCCTTCCGGTGGTGGTGGAAGTGGTGGTAGCAGTGGCGGGGGTAAAAGTGCTGGTGGCGGGGGTAAAGGTGGTGCTGGAAGTGTTACTACGAGTTCTAAAGCTTGGGTAGAGATAACCATCACCAACGCTGGCGACTCAGTTGCCACCGATTTATTGGTTGATTATCACGTTTATGTGAAAACCAGCGTTTCCGGTGGCTCCAACTCCGGGGTGACATGGCAAGACAATCCCGACAAATATACCATCGACACCATCAAGCCGCAGGCGAAAAACTTGCAAAAAACCGCTTTGATTACTTTGACTAACTCCACGACATCCAGCGGCAGCAGCAGCAACAGCAGTAGTAAAGGGGGAGGGAAGAGCAGCAGTGCCTCCAGCACAACCACAGTTACTTCCATTGGCGGCGTATATCTTATTGTGACGATGGCAGATGCTGATCCCAATGCTGCCAAGCCTTGGAGCAAGAAGTATTCTTCTTCCGACTCAGTTGCCAACCAATACAAGATTGATAATCCGCAGGGCTAAGCGCCAAAGTCCGGTTTTTCATCCAAAGGGCGCGGCTAAAACCGCGCCCTTTGCATTTTTAAACCCCTGGCTTCCATTTCATTGCCATTGACACCCGGCCTGTTCCGGGTGATAGTGACTGTCATCATGGCCGTTCCCGTTTCCCAAGCCTTTAAGGTTATGTCGTATGTCGCGGGCCAAAAGCTCCGCGGTCGCAAGCGTTACCCGCTCGTGCTCATGCTCGAGCCGTTGTTTCGTTGCAACCTCGAGTGCGAAGGCTGCGGCAAGATCCAGTACCCGGAGCACATCCTCAAAAAGCGCGTGAGCGCCGAGCAGGCCTTGGCCGCTGCGGAAGAATGCGGTGCCCCCGTCGTCAGCATCGCCGGTGGCGAGCCACTCATCCACCCGGAAATCAACGCCATTGTCGAGGGCCTCATCAAGCAAGGTCGCTATATCTATCTCTGCACCAACGCTTTGCTCCTCGACCGTAAGCTCGACTCCTTTACCCCCCACAAGCAGCTGACGTTCTCGATCCACATGGATGGGTTGAAGGAAGAGCACGACAAATCCGTCTGCCGCGAGGGCACCTACGAAGTCGCCGCTGCCGCCATTCGCAAAGCCGTGGGCCGCGGGTTCCGGGTCACCACCAACACCACCGTTTTCAACAACGCCCAGCCCGAGCGTGTCCGCCGCTTCTTTGACGAAATGATGGAGCTCGGCGTCGAAAGCATGATGATCTCCCCCGGCTACCCCTACGCCAAGGCCCCGGAGCAGGAAATCTTCCTCGAGCGCAACCGCACGAAATCCCTGTTCAAACAAATCCTCGGCCAATCCAAGAAAACCTGGCGCTTCAACCACTCGCCGAACTTTCTCGCGTTCCTCCAGGGTAAAGTTGACTATGATTGCACCCCATGGGGCAACCCGACCTATAACGTTTTTGGCTGGCAGAAACCCTGTTATCTCCTCGGCGACGGCTTTGCCACGACTTTCAAGGAATTGATGGAAACTACCGATTGGCCCCGTTACGGCCAAAAGGGTTGGGACGAACGTTGCAAAGACTGCATGGTTCACTGCGGATACGAAGCCAGCGCGGTCAACGACATGTTCGGCTCCGTCGGCGGCCTCGCTCGCACGGCAAAATACTTCTTCAATCCCGACGCCGAGGGCGCACCGCTACCCGCCATGGCCCGCGCCAAGGCTCCCGTCGCCCAAGCTACCGGAACAGCCGCGGCCCCGTCTGCATCAGCCACGTGTGGAGGTGGCGGCTCATGCGGTTGCGAATCGACGGCAAAGGCCGAACAAACGACGCCAGCGTCGCGATCTTAAACGGATTGCGCGTCAGGTGCCCGGCCAGTTTCCACGGCGTGTATTCGCCGGTTTCCTGATTGTAGGACTGGCTCAACGTGTCCGCCGGTAAATCCGCGTGCGCGTCATCGCTCACAATGCGGATGCCGATAAACGGCAGCCCGAATTCCTGCACCACTTGGGCGACATGCGACTGTTCCATGTCCACGAGTTCCGCGCCGGTTTGTTCAAATAATTCTTTTTTCCCCGCGGCCGTCGCGGCGATTTTTTCCACCGTCGCCAATTTCGCCACCCGCGGCCGCTCCGCCTCCGGCAGCAACGGCAATAAATATTCCGCGCCCGCCGTCACAAAAATTTCCTCGAGTTTCAAATCCGGATGCAGCGCCCCCGCAAAACCCGCGAGAATGACCCCGCGAATGGAAGAAAGTTTCGGGTTTCGGGTTTTGAGTTTCGGGTTGTTGCCTCCCGTCGTGGTGTTTTCTTCCCTCTGCTCCTCTGCTCCCAACCCAGGAGCGTAGCGACGGGAGTTGCCCCCGGATGGGGGTTTGCTCCTTAGCTCCTCTATGACTTTCTTCGCCCGCAACGCCGCATGCGGCATCCCCATCCCGATTATCGCCACCATCACATCCTCGCCACCAATTTTTCCCGTCACCGTCTCCGCCTTGCCAATTTGTCCGTGCGTCCCGCCCTCAATCACGCTGAGAAACGTCTTCGCCTCAAAAT
>DATHOB010000325.1:0-6907 GCA_035485355.1 Opitutales bacterium
CTCCGCCCGCGTGGCCACCGGGCCGAGCGATGAGGACAATCAAAACTACATCGCCGAGTTGGTGGCGCGCTTGCAGGCGGCTTTCCAGTTACCAGGCGACGTGCCGAGCCTGAGCGACGAAGTCGCGCTGACGATTGCGGCGGACGGCACAGTGATATCGGCCCGGCGTCAAGGTTCCTCCGGCAACTTGCAATTTGACGCCGCCGTGGACGCCGCGCTGCGCCAAATCACCCATGTGTCCCCACCGCCCGGCGGCAAGGAAATCACTTATCCGTTCAAGTATTCGCCCTCGGGGAATTAATTCGCGGGAAAAATGAAAAACGTGCGGAGGTATTTATCCACGAATGGACACGAATATTGGGAAATGGAAAGAGTTTTTTCCTTCGTGCCTATTCGTGTCCATTCGTGGATAAAAAATTCTTCTCCGCTCCATTGCTGTCTCGCGTTCCCCAACAATCTGAAAAAGTGCTCGGGAAGGGACTTGAACCCTTACACCTTGCGGCATACGCACCTCAAGCGTACGTGTCTGCCAATTCCACCACCCGAGCATAAAAGCAAGGGAACAAGCTACCAAATGCCCGGCGGCTGGCAATAAAAAAGCGCGGGGGTGGATTTTGGACAGCGTATCCGTTGGATGATTAAAACCGGAAACGGGCGCAGCAAGACTGCGCCCCTACATGGGCGTCAAGGCGTTATTGTAGGGGCGCAGACTTGCTGCGCCCGTTTTGCGTAGTGCGGTGCTTCAGCCCGCGCTCCTTGTGGCAAATCAAGCCATAGCGCAAATATTAGTAAGGTGTGCGGCCAACGAAAGGTAGGGCGGGGCGTCCTCGACCCGCCTAGCGGATTGCTCGAATGCATACCATAACCCGAAGCTAGGCGGGTCCGGAGGCCCCGCCCTACCCATCACTCCTCGGCGTATTCCTCGGCCTCGGTGGGGAACGGCGAGCGGGAGTGGAATTTGTCGCGCGGAAAACAAATGCGCGAGACGGCGGAGTCAAAGTCATGGTCGCCGCTGAGGATTTCAATCTCCAGGCGCAGGAAAAGCAGCGGCACGGGGGGGTGGATATCCGGCGTGAGGCGCACGGCGTCCTTCTCCGTGGTCAAAATCAGCTCCGCGCCCGCGCCCGCCGCGCGGATGAAGAATTTCTCCATCTCCTCGGGCGTGAAACGGTGGTGGTCGAGAAAGCGTTTCTTGTGGCAGATTTCCGCGCCTTGTTCGCGCAGGAGTTTCTCAAAACTCTCCGGCGTGGCGATGCCGCTGAACGCCGCGATGCGCTTGCCCTGCAAATCCGCGAGCGGCCGGCGCCCGCCGCCGTTGTTGACGGATTGCAGATACTTGGGCCGGTGCGCGCACTCGATGATTTCCACCTCCGGGTTGTGGCGCGCAATCGTCTCGCGCAATTCGCCGTCGGGCTGGCCGTCGGACTTGGTGATGAACACATACGACGCCCGGCGCAAGTGCTTCACCGGCTCGCGGAGGATGCCGCGCGGGAGGAGGTGGTAATTGCCAAACGGGTTCGTTTTATCCACCAGCAGCAAATTAAGCTGGCCGCGCAGGGAAAGGTATTGGAAACCGTCGTCGAGCAGCAAAATATCCGCGCCGAATTTCTTGATGGCGTATTGCCCGGCCTTGACGCGGTTTTTATCCACCAACACCACGACCCCGGGCAGGTTGCGCGCGAGCATATAAGGCTCGTCGCCCGCCTCGGCGGAATCGAGCAGGACGTTCTGCCCGTCGCTGACCACCTTGGGCGGCGGGTCCTCGCCATGGCTGAGCCAGCGCCACCAGCGGCGGTAGAACGGCTCGGCCCGGCTTTTATAGCCGCGGCTCAGGATTGCGACATGCCGGCCACGCTGGGCGAGCGAACGCGCAAATTTTTCCACGATAGGCGTCTTGCCCGTGCCGCCGACCGTCAGGTTGCCCACGACGACAACCGGCACACCGAGCGGCTGGTTGCGCAGGATGATGCGTTCTTCATATAACCAGCAGCGCGTGCGCACAATGCCGTCGAACACCCACGAGAGCGCGACCATCACGCCGCCCAAAATCGCCACGTTGGAGCCCCCGTGCCGTCGGTCGTAAACGACGTCCACGGCGAATTCCTCAAATTGCCGCGCGCGCACGGCCAGGCGTTTCATCCAGCGGGAAGACATGTGGTGGGTTAATCCACGGGCGCGGCCAAAGGTTGCACTCCAGAGTTGACGGGCCCGGCGGAGCGCGTAATCATTAACCCCTTGCGCACGCCGCGCAACCATCTTCACGAATCCACGCCACTTTTTCAGCGGAAATGCAAGTACACATCCTGCGGTCAAAAATCCTCCGGGCGGAAGTCACCGACGCGCGCCTGGAATACGAGGGCAGCCTGGCCATTGACTCGGCGTTAATGGCGCGGGTGGGCATCCTGCCCTTCGAGAAAATTCTCGTCGGCAACCTCGCCAATGGGAACCGCTTTGAGACCTACGCCATCGCCGCGCCCGCGGGCTCGCTGACCTTTTGCCTTAACGGCGCCGCCGCGCACCTCGGCCAAAAAGGCGATTTGCTCGTCATCATGACTTTTGGAGAAATGACGGAAGAAGAAGCGAAAACCTGGACCCCGCGCACGATTGTCATGGCGGACGGGAATAAAAAAATCGTCAAGGAAACGAAGTAGCTGGGTCGGGTGTCGGGCGAGGGGGTAAATTTGCCGGAGTGCGCGATGCATTCCCAACCCATCCTAAAACAAAATTGGGATGGACTTACCCCGGCGTTGTGGGGTTAGCTACTTGTTTCTACCCCAAGAGCCGCGGTTACTTACCTACCCCACTTGACATGCATCCCCTGGACATTGCCATTGTCGCCATCTACCTGATGGTGGTCATTTACATCGGTAAACGGGCGTCGGCCTCGTCCAAGAGTGAAGAGGGATTTTTTCTCGCCGGAAGGAATTTGGGCAAGTTCTATCAATTTTTTCTCAATTTCGGCAATGCCACCGAGCCGCAGGGCGCGGTCAGCACCGCCAGCTTGGTGTATAATAAAGGCGTCTCCGGCACGTGGACGAATTTCCAGACGATTTTCCTGAATCCGTTCTACTGGTTTGTGTATGTGTGGTTCCGGCGCGTGCGCGTCGTCACCGTGGCGGATTTGTTTGAGGAACGGTTCAACAGCCGCGCGCTGGCCGTGTATTATTCCATTTTCCAGATGGGCGTGGCCGTGATTCTACTCGGCGTGGCCAATGTGACCGCCTACAAGATCACCTCCTCGATGCTGGTGAAGCCCGAGGCGCAGTGGACCGCCGCCGACCACCAAAGCGCGGACGACTTCACCCACTGGCAGCAATTGGAAAAAGCCTCCGCTGCCGGCCCGCTGGCCGATGCGGACAAGGCGGCGCTCGAAAAATTGCGTGATGAAAAAGCGCTGGGCAACCTGCATAGCTATGTATCGTGGATCGGCGCGGATGGCGCGCGCTGGGCGTTCTACGCGGTGTTCACCGCGGTCGTCGGCGCCTACATGGTGCTCGGCGGGATGAAGGCGGCGGCGTTCAACGACGCGTTGCAGGGGTTTCTCATCGTCATTTTTTCCGTGATGCTCATCCCCGTCGGCCTGCATGCGATTGGCGGGTGGCATGCGCTGGCGGACAAAGTGCCGCAGGTAAAATTCCAACTCATCGGCGCGGGTGGCAGCAACCAATACGGCTTTTGGTATATTGTGGCCTACACTTGGGCGAGCCTCGTGCAAATCCTCGGCCTGAGCGCGAACATGGGCATTCTCGGCTCGGCGACCAACGAATATGCCGCGCGCTTCGGCGGCGTCTCCGGCACGTACGCGAAACGGGTGTTGATCATCGTGTGGGCGTTTGTCGGCTTGATTGCCTCAGCGTTGTTCTTTGGCACCAACGCACTGGCCGACCCGGATGGCGCATGGGGCAAAATGTCGAGTGAGTTGCTTGCGCCGGGCTTCATCGGTTTGATGCTCGCGGGCGTGCTCGCGGGCACGATGTCAATTATGGCGGCGAAGGCCGTGGCGATTTCCTCGCTGTTCGTGCGCAATATTTACCGCCCCTTGAAACCGGCGGCCTCCGAAGCCGAGGGCGTGCTGGCCGCGCGCTGGGCGATTGTGGCGGTGCTGATGGTCGGCGTGTTCGCGCCATTATTGATTAGCGGACTCGAAGATGGCGTGAAGTTCATCATCGAAGTCAACGTGCCGTTTGGCGCGGCGGTAATGTTGTTATACACGTGGCGGCGGCTCACCGCCATGGCGGTGTGGTGCGGAGTGACGCTGGCGATATGCACTAACCTCGTGGTGCCCCGCGCCGCGCAGCACCTCGACTTTTTCTCGCAGCGCCCCTCGCTCACCGTGGTGGATGCGGACAAGAAGCCGGTGTATTTCGAAAGCCTGATTCATCAAATTCCCACCGACGCCACCAGCCCGCTCCAAGGCACAGGCCGGTTTAATTTCGAGTGCTGGCTGCTCAGCCGCGTCGGCATGCAACCGGCGGCGATGACTTCGGTGCAGCGTGAAACCACGAAATTCTTTGTCGATGGCCTGCTGCCGTTTGTGATTTTAATCGCCTTCAGCTTCATCACCAAGCCGACGGAGAAGGGCCGCGTGGACCAATTCTACGGCAAGATGAAAACGCCGGTGCTGCCGACGCCGGAGCTCGAAGCCGCCGCGCTGGAGGAAACCAAGCGCAACCCTGGCCGATTCGATCACTTGAAATTGCTTCCGGGCACAAATTGGGAATTTTTGAAATGGGACCGCACCGACACCGTGGGCTTCATCAGCTGTCTGGCAATTTCCGGCAGTGTTATCGGGCTGTTCCTGTTTCTGCTCCATCTCGCGTCGGGCAGTTAATTCGGGGATATTTTTTGACAGAATTAACCGAATTTTCCTGAACCCGAATCTTCCTTTTCATAAATTTTCTCAATTCTGTAAATTCTGTCAAAACTTCCCCCTCATTTCCCGTCCCCACCCCACGTATGATTCGCAAATCTTTTGTGATGAGTGTCAACGCCGGTTCTGAAGCCGAATACGAGCGCCGCCACCGCCCGATCTGGGACGAGCTGGCCGCCACGCTCCGCGCCCATGGCGCGCACAATTACTCCATCTTCCTCCACCCGGAAACGCGCCAGCTTTTCGCCTACGTGGAAATCGAGGACGAGGCCCGCTGGAACGCAATTGCCAACACCCCCATTTGCAAAAAATGGTGGAAGCACATGGGCGACATCATGCCCAGCAACCCCGACACCAGCCCCGTCGCATTGGGGTTGAAAGAAGTGTTCCACTTAGATTGAGTTGGTTTCGGGTTTGGAGTTTCGGGTTTCGTGTTATTCCACTCTTAAAGTGACCTAAACTCCCAACCCGATTTTTTAACCCGCAAGCTGAATTTCTGAATTTTTACTCGAAACTCGAAACCCAAAACTCGAAACTGTTCATTTATGAATCGCCAACAACTCACCACCGCCGCCAAGGCGCTCAACACCTTTCGCATCGAAACCCCGAGCTGGGGTTACGCCGACACCGGCACGCGCTTTGGAAAATTTTTCCAGGACGCCGCCGCCATTGACCTGAACGATAAACTGGCCGACGCCGGCCACGTCAACCGCCTCACCGGTTGCTGCCCGACCGTCGCGGTGCACGTGCTGTGGGATTTCAAAAAGGGCGAGGATCCCAAGGCCGTCGCCCGCCGCGCGCGCAAACACGGCGTGCGCATCGGCTCCATCAATCCGAATCTTTTTCAGGATCAGTGCTACAAATGGGGCTCGTTCGGCAATTCCGACCCCGCGGTGCGCCGCCACGCGCTGAAGCATTGCGTGGATTCCATCGCCATCGCCAAGGCGGTGGACAGCGAGTATCTTTCGCTCTGGTTTGCCGACGGCACGAATTACCCCGGGCAGGACCGCATCCGCGCCCGCAAACAACGCTTTGAGGACGGCCTGCGCGCGTGCCACAACAAACTTGCGCCGGGAATGACCATCCTCGTCGAATACAAACCCTTCGAGCCGGCCTTTTACCAGACGGACATCGGCGACTGGGGCATGGCGTATGTGCTCGCGAAAAAGGCCGGCCCGCGCGCGAAGGTGCTCGTGGACACGGGGCACCACTACATGGCGCAGAACATCGAGCAAATCGTCGCGTTCCTGCTCGACGAAAACATGCTCGGCGGCTTCCACTTCAACGACCGCCGCTATTCCGACGACGACCTGACCCTCGGCTCCATCGACCCTTACCAGGTTTTTCGCATTTTCCACGAAATCCATTTCTTCGCCGCCGACCGCGGCAAAGCGCCGGAAATCGCCTACATGATCGACCAGTCGCACAACGAGAAACCGAAAATCGAGGCGACCATCCAGACCGTCGTCATGGCGCAGGAACTGTATGTGAAGGCCGCGCTGGTGGACCACGCTGCGCTCCGCGCCGCGCAGGCGCGTAACGACGTGGTCTCCGCCGAGTTGGAATTGAAGAAGGCGTTCTTCCTCGACGTCTCCCCCGCCCTGCTCGCCTGGCGCAAGGCCAACAAGCTACCCGCCGACCCGTTAAAAGAACACCGCCGCAGCGGCTACGAAAAGAATGCCGCCAAGGAACGCCGCGCGCGCCGGGTTGCGCTCGGAATCAAGCAGGGCGGAAGTTATGCGTGAGCAACTCGGCGGTGACAGAGGTGGAGGGTTCCACCCCATTGCGCTCTTGTGGTTTAGGGCGTAGGCTGGTACATGAACATTTCTCGATGCTTATCCCAAGCCACCAACGTTGGCTTGGCGGCAATGATTTTCAGCGCGGGCGTGCTTACGGCGTGCTACAAGCCGCAACCCGCGCCGCCGGCGGAGCCGGTTCCGGCCACTCCAACCGCGCCAACCGTCGTTGTCCAATCCCCGCCAGCCGTGGTCGTGGAGGATGATTTCGTTTATTATCCCGACTACGAAGTCTATTACA
>DATHOB010000326.1:0-2591 GCA_035485355.1 Opitutales bacterium
GGCGCGCGCTGGCGTTATGTGTGGGGCAGCACGCTGAGCTTCGCGTTCTTCGTGCAAGTCATCACCGGAGTGTTTTTGTGGTTTGGCTACAGTGCGAATTCCAATGGCGCGTGGGAAAGCGTGAACTACATGCAGAACGACATGACGCTCGGCTGGTTGGTGCGCGGGATGCACCACTTCATGGCGCAGGCGATGATCATCCTCCTCGTGCTGCATTTGATGCAGATTCTGGTGGACGGCGCATACAAAGCGCCGCGCGAATTGAATATGTGGACCGGGCTGATTTTGATGTTGCTGGTGCTGGGATTGTCGCTGACGGGTTATTTGCTGCCGTGGGACCAGAAGGGATATTGGGCGACGCGCGTGGTGACGAATTTGACGGGGCTGGTTCCCGTGGTTGGCCCCGCCGTGGAAAAGCTCGCGGTGGGCGGCCCGAATTTTGGGACACCCACATTAACGCGTTTTCTTGCCTTCCATGCAGGAGTGCTGCCGGGGCTGATCATCGCGCTGATCGTCGCGCATATTTACCTTTTCCGCAAACACGGGCTGACGCCGAAAAAACCCTTGCGCAAGCCCGATGCCGCGTTTTGGCCGGACCAGGTGCTGTGCGATGTGGTGGCGTGCCTCGCGGTGCTGGCGGCGGTGTTGTTCTTCACTTTATATTACCACGGCGCGGAGCTCGGCGCGCCGGCGAACCCGTCGGAGCCGTTTGATGCCGCGCGGCCGGAATGGTATTTTCTCTTCCTCTACCAATTCCTGAAATATTTTTCCGGCAAGACGGAGATATTGGGAGCAATCATCATCCCCGGCGCACTGGTGGCATTTTTGTTTGTGATGCCGTTTGTGGGAAAATGGAAGCTGGGACATCGATTTAATATTGGCCTGATTTGTTCGGTGCTCGCGGGAGCGGTGTTGATGACGTATCTGGCGGTGAATGAAGACCGGCACAATCCGCGCTATATCGAAGCGGCACTGGAAGCCGATGAACAGGCGGCGCGGGTGAAGTTTTTGGCGCAGGCCAATGGAGGCATTCCACCGGAGGGCGCGGTCGCGCTGCTGGCCAACGACCCGCTGACGCAGGGGCCGAAGCTTTTTGCACAAAATTGCGCCATCTGCCACCGCTATGGCGGGACGGACGGCCTGGGCCATAAACTCGACGACGCAAAGGAAACGGCGAGCGACTTGAAAGGCTTTGCCAGCCGCGAGTGGCTAACGGGGTTGCTCAATCCCGCGACGGTGAGCAGCCTGCATTATTTCGGCGGCACCAAATTCAAGGACGAGAAGATGGCTGGATTCGTGAACGATAATTTTAAAAATATGTCAGCGGACAAGACGGCGCAGTTGCAAAAGATAATCCTGGCGGTTTCGGCGGAGGCGCATTTGCCCGCGCAGACGGTGAAGGATACGACGGACGCGGCGAACATTGCCGAGGGCCGGAAACTGCTCCGCACGGAAATCTCCTGTGTGGACTGCCATCAATTTCAACAGCCCGACCCCAATGCCAGCGCGCCGGATTTGACGGGTTACGGGTCACGCGAATGGCTGGTGGCGTATATCAACGACCCGGCGCATCCGCGTTTCTACGGTGAGGACAACGACAAGATGCCGTCCTTCGGCAAGGAACACCTGCTCGACGACAAGTCGATTGGATTGATTGCGGACTGGCTGCGCGGGGACTGGCCGGGAGCCACGGCAGGTTTACATCCATAAGCAGATTTATTTAATCCACGAATGGACACGAAATGTTTTATTCGTGTCCATTCGTGGATTAAAAATTTATTATTTGAAAACGTCTTACTCGCGTTTACCAAACAACGCTGAACCCACCCGCACCAAGGTGCTGCCTTCGCGGATGGCGGATTCGAGGTCGTCGCTCATGCCCATGGAGAGCTCGGCGAGCGGCAGGCCGAATTCTTTAGCGAGGGTGTCGCGGGTTCCGCGGAGGCGAGCGAAACATTTTTGCGCGATGGCGGGGTTTTCGGGTGCGAGGGGCGCGACCGTCATCAGGCCTTCGATTTTGAGCGCAGGGCATTGCAACGCGATTTCCAGCAATGCGGGGGCGTCCGCGCAGGTGACACCAAATTTCGCCGGATCGTCGCCAGCATTGACTTGAAGGAGCACGGGCAAAACTTTCCCGATTGCGGCGGCAGCACGATCCAGTTTTTGCGCCAGTTCGGCGCGGTCAACCGATTGAATGCGGGCAAAGGCAGCGGCGGCTTTGACGGCTTTGTTGGATTGGAGGTGGCCGATGAGCTCCCAACGCACGGATGGGTCGGGACACATGGCGATTTTTTCCAGAGCTTCCTGCACGCGGTTTTCTCCCGCGCCAGCGAGGCCCGCGCGATGCGCGTAGAGCGCGACTTCGACCGGATGGGTCTTGGTCACAGCAAGGATGCGGACAGAATCGGGCGAACGCCCAGCGGCGGCACAGGCGGCGACGACGCGCGCGCGGACCTGTTTAAGGTGGCGGAGAAATTCGTCGTAGGTGAGAAAGGCCATGCTATTAGTTATACTAATTGCGGGTTGCCAAATGGGCAAACTGAATTACACTGGCTTGGTATGCATCTCGAAAACTTCAAAATTTTCAGCGA
>DATHOB010000327.1:0-2716 GCA_035485355.1 Opitutales bacterium
TATTCGTTTTCAACATCATTCGTTCTTTGCGAAAGGGACAGCCGGCCGGGAACGATCCATGGGATGCTTGGACTCTGGAGTGGACAACCAGTTCACCGCCGCCCGAATACAACTTCGCTCAGCTTCCCGTCGTGAAGAGCCGCCGCCCGCTCTGGGACCTGAAACACCCTACAGACCCGGATTGGAAATACGAATAGCTCCCTGTTGCCACGCTATGAATGCTCCAGTTCCTGCGATTTCGGCCGAAGCGGTTGCAATGCCCTCTTTTTCGAAAGGCCGGGTTGGCATGACGGGTTTGATCCTGGCGGAAAGCGCCATATTCACGATTTTTGTAGTGGCTTACCTGTTCTATCTCGGAAAGAGCCCGGCTGGTCCATCGCCTAAACAGGTGCTTGAATTGCCGATCATCAATACCATTTGCCTGCTCTCCAGCAGTGCAAGCATCACGTTCGCCGTGCGCGCACTGCGTCGGGGCCGTGAAGATTTGTTCCGCATTTGGTGGTTCGTCACGATCGCCTTAGGCGCGTACTTCCTGGCAGGGACGGCACACGAGTGGGATCATTTGATCCGCGAAGGACTGACGATCAGCACGAATCTGTTTGGAACCACCTTTTACTCGCTGGTTGGTTTGCACGCGTCGCACGTGGTGGTGGGTCTGCTGGCACTGACCCTGGTGCTGGCGTTTGCGTTGCGCGGAGCGATCAAAACCGAGCATGTGGAACGCATCGAGGTCCTCGCGCTTTACTGGCATTTCGTGGACGCAGTCTGGGTCGTCGTATTCACCGTTGTTTATATCATTGGACGCTAAGGAAGCAAAATGGACCCGGAAAGACTACCAACGACCGCAAGCGAGATTCAGGTGCCGGCTTCGACAGGCTGGCCCATGACCGCGGCGCTTGGGTTTACACTGGTCCTTGCCGGCCTGATTACGCACCCGTTGGTGAGCGTTTTTGGGGCGGTCGCTTTGGTTATGGGCCTGATCGGTTGGTTCCGCGCCGTGCTGCCCCGCGAGGCCCATGAAGCCGTGCCGGTTGAACGCGAAGTTGGCGCGGCACTAAAGGCTGGCCGCGAGGTGCGGCATTTGCAGGTTGGCGAACAAAGGCATCGAGCCAGATTGCCGTTGGAGGTTTATCCTTACCCGGCGGGCATTCGCGGCGGAATGGTGGGAGGCGCTGCCATGGCTCTGCTGGCAGTTCTATATGGCCTGATTGGCCATAAGAGCATCTGGTATCCAATTAATCTCCTGGCCGCAGCAGGGTCTGCGAAGTTATCCGCCATGAGCTATCAAGAGCTTTTGGCTTTCAGCGGCACCGGCCTTGTTCTAGCCAGTGTCATTCACATTGCCGCTTCCGCTTTGGTCGGACTGCTCTATAGCGTTTTGCTTCCTATTTTCCCGCGACGCCCGATTTTAGTGGGCGGAATAATCGCGCCACTGCTGTGGTCTGGCCTGCTTTACTCAACGCAAAGCATAATAAATCCAACGTTGAACGCTCGTATTGACTGGCCGTGGTTCATGGCGTTCCAGTTTGTTTTTGGCGTGGTAGCCGGGCTGGTGGTGGCGCGACACGAGCGTGTGTTCACGCTGCAATACCTGCCGGTTGCGGTTCGCCTCAGAGTCGAAGCGCCAGGATTCATGGGGGAGAAGAACGGAGAGGAGCCCAAACCATGAGCTTACGTCTCACTTTCATAGGGTGCTATTTAATAGCGTTGCTCTTTTGCCTGGGCTGCGACCGCCTGCCGGGAAAACCGACCGCCGCGGATGTTGAACTCGAGCCTCGGCAAGTCCGCGACTTTGCAGTGCTCTTTCGCCAGAATTGTTCCGGTTGCCACGGGGCGGACGGCAAGGGTAACGGGGCTCTGGCACTAAACAATCCCACTTATCTGGCCATCGCGAGCGACGACGTGCTGCGGCGCGCAACTTCATATGGCATTCCCGGCACGCTGATGCCCGCATTTCTCAAAAGCGCCGGCGGCACTTTGACTGATGAGCAGGTTCAGATTCTCGTCCGCGAAATGCGCGCTCGCTGGAGCAAGCCCGAGGAAGCCGGCAACGCAACACCTCCTCCGTACGCGGCGAGCACGCCGGGTGATTTGACCCGCGGTGCCGAGGTTTACGCCATCTTTTGCGCTTCATGTCACGGCCCGGATGGCAAGGGCACACCAAAGGGCAGCGCGATAGTCGATGACTCCTACCTTGCGCTGGTCAGCGACCAGGGTTTGCGGACGCTTGTCATTGCCGGTCGCCCGGACCTGCGGCACCCGGATTGGCGCGGGTATGTTCCGGGGCATGCGATGACGTCACAAGAGGTGACTGATCTAGTTGCCTGGTTGGTCTCAAAACGCGCCGCGTATCCTGGCCAACCATACGCCAGCAGAGAATAACCTCGCACCTGAGAAAGGACCATACTTATGCCCGAACAAATTTTTGACAGCGAGTCTACAGCCGAGCCTAACACTGCGCCGTCTCCGAGGCGAATCTCGCGCAGGAACATGCTTATGATCCTCGGGATTGGGATCAATGCAGTGGCAGCCACACTATTCTCCGTTCCGATTATCGGGTACGTCTTTTCCCCTGCGCGACGAAGGGAGATGAGGGCCGATTTGGCGTGGGTTTCTTTGGGGCAGATCACGCAATTTCCCGAAGGTGAGACACGCCTGGCGACCTATCGCAATCCACTGGTGCGCCCTTCGGATGGCGTAACGGCAAACATTCCAT
>DATHOB010000328.1:0-2622 GCA_035485355.1 Opitutales bacterium
GCGGTGAAACCGGCACGGGCAAGGAACTCATCGCGCGCGCCATTTATCAGCACAGCGACCGCGCCAATGCCCCGTTTATCGCCATCAACTGCGCGGCCATTCCCGAGACCCTGCTGGAAAGCGAATTATTCGGCCACGAACGCGGCGCCTTCACCGGGGCGGACGTCAGACGGATCGGCCGGTTCGAACAGGCGGACCACGGCACCATTTTTCTCGATGAGATTGGCGACATGACTCTCGGCACGCAGGCCAAGCTTTTACGCGTGCTGCAGGAAAAAACGCTGCAGCGCCTCGGGGGCAAAGACACCATTACCGTGGATGTCCGCGTGGTCGCTGCCACCCATCGCGACCTGGAAGCCGCCATGCGCGACAAGCAATTCCGCGAGGATTTGTATTATCGCCTCAACGTGGTGGCGATCGCCCTGCCACCCGTGCGGAATCGCCGGGAGGATATCCCCGATCTGGTGCGTTATTTCCTGGGCAAACACGGTCCGAATCTTGGCAATGCCAGCCCTTCCATTCATGCGGAAGCGGTGGAATTCCTGCAATCCCAATCCTGGCCGGGCAACGTGCGTGAGTTGGAAAACGTGGTCCGCAAGGCGCTGCTCACCGCGCAAGGCTACACCATCAACCTCGATAACGTCCGCGCCGCGCTCAACAAAGACCACCGGGAAACCCATCCCGCAACGGGGTCTTTCGGCCAATATATTGATGAACTGCTGGCCGCCGCGTTGCGGGAAGAGATCACCGGCATCCATGCCCGCGTGCTCGAAACCGCCGAACGCGAACTTTTCACGCGCGCCATCCAGCAGGCGCGCGGCAACCAGGCCAAGGCCGCCCGCTGGCTCGGCATCTCGCGCATCACCATGAAGGCCAAGCTCGTTCAATTCGGCCTCCATCCCGGCCAGGAAACCGACCAGGAATCAGCGTAACCCGATGCGGCAATCAGGCATTGACCGCAGCCATAAAATGTTTCCCGAGCCGCTTCGCGACTCTTTCAGCGCTGTTCAAAAACTGTAACTCATCTCCAGCATTTGGAGGTTCAAACCGGGATTGGAAGAGGAAATTCCCGCATTGGACATGTGTTGGAAACGATAACCCACCGAGACGTGCTGCGTGATATACCAGGTCAAACCAAGGTGGCTCGTAAATTGAAACCGTTCGCCAAAATATTTGCCGCCAAACCGGTCGCGGCTCAGAATCGCCGGGCTGGAGCCGCCTTCCAGCACCAGCGGAAATGTTCCCTTGTGCAATTCCACCAGCGGGCCGACCGTACCGACAAAAGCGTCGGCGTGTTCTCCGCTCAACCAGCCGGCCGAGGCATCCACCCGCGGCACGAAACGCCAGTCAGAATAAAAATCCCACTCCCAGGGCAGCGTCATATCCGCAAAGCCCTCCACCTGCTGGAACTGGTTCGCATTGAAGCTGAACGACGTGCCGCCGCGCACGCCGACGGACCACAATTCCTGGGCCGTGACCGGGACGATATTTGACAGTAATAAAAAGACGGGTAAAACACATTTAAGGTATTTAGAAGTCATTTTTTACAAGCGGCAACCTTGGCCGGATGCCCTTTGTTATGCCACACAATTGCAACATTGCAAACGACGGGTGGACAAATCTTCTCCAGTGCGTGGTTGCGCCCGCCAAGCCGGATCGGGAATACTTTGCGCGTGAGCCAATTCAATGTGCAACAAATCACCTCGTTTGACGCCCCCGAACTGGAGCCCTACCGCACGATGCGCCGTTCGGTGGAACATGCCAAACAGGGCATTTTTGTGGCCGAAGGCGACAAGGTGGTTCAGCGCCTGCTCGAAAGCCATTTTCATGTCCTCTCCGTCGTGCTGCCGGAAAACCGGCTGGAAGAGTTCCGTCCCCTGCTCGACTCCCGCCCCGAGAAAATCAACGTCTATCTGGCGGAAAGAAAATTCCTGGTCACGCTCGTCGGCATCGAACTGTTTCAGGGCGTGCTCGCGGTCGGAAAAATTCCGCGCACCTTTTCACTGGAAGAGCTGCTGGCGCAAAGCCCGGCGCCCAGACTGTTCGCGATGGTGGAAGGATTGACCAACGCGGAAAACATCGGGCTCCTGGCGCGCAACTGCGCGGCCTTCGGCACGCAGGGATTGATCGTCGGCCCGACCTGTTGCAGCCCGTTCCTGCGCCGCGCGGTGAGAAATTCCATGGGCGCCATTTTTCAATTGCCCATCGTGGAAACTCCCGACCTCATCGAGTCACTGCGGGCCTTGCGCGCGGCCGGCGTCCGCTGCGTGGCCGCGCATCCGCACACGGACAAAAAAACCCTCTCGCAAGCCGATTTCACGCGCGACTGCTGCCTCGTTTTCGGCAGCGAAGGCCGGGGCATTTCACCGGAAACGTTGGCCGCGTGCGATGAAGCCGTGGCCATTCCGATGGCGGCAAACATTGATTCGCTCAATGTCGGCGCCGCGGCCGCGGTGTTTCTCTACGAGGCTGGCCGGCAGCGGGAGAAAAATCACACTTGAATAAAATCACGCCTGAATATTTTCCAGAACCACCGGGATGGCCGGGCGGCTGTGCCCGGTTTTTAACTTGGTAAACAATCCGCGCCAGAAACCCAGGCCGTAAAGCACATGGGTCAATACG
>DATHOB010000329.1:0-6993 GCA_035485355.1 Opitutales bacterium
TCTTCAATCGTGGAGATGAAGATTTTACCATCCCCAATCTCCCCGGTTTTGGTGACTTTGATGATCGCCGCAATCGCCTGCTTGACTACTTCATCCAGCACGACGAGTTCGATTTTCACCTTCGGGCGGAAATCCACGACATATTCGCTGCCGCGGTAGGTGCCGGTTTGGCCCTTTTGGCGTCCGAAGCCCCGGGCTTCGAGCACCGTCATGCCGACCACGCCGACGCTCGTCAGAGCGTTTTTGACGTCATCGAGCTTCGATGGTTTGATGATGGCTTCAATTTTTTTCATGGTATGTAATTTTGAGTGGGAGGTTGTCAGGCAGAGGTCGGATGCGGGAGTGGCGCAAGTCGCGCCACCCCCGCTCCAACATCTGGATTAGTTGGTCGTGGTGGTAACCTGCTCCGGATATGCCACGCCACCGTGTTCGTGTATGTCAAGACCTTCCAACTCACCCTCCTTCGAGAGGCGCAAGGTGCCGGTCAAATTCACCGCATACATGAGCACCATCGCAGCGGCAAAGACTCCGAGGCCGATGGCCGCGTTGCCTTCAATCTGCGCAATCAGTTGGCTGGTGCCGCCGCCGTAGAACAAGCCGACCACGGGGCTCGAGTTGTCCGCGCCCGTGGGGGTCGGGGAGCCAAATTCGCCGGTGGCGAACAGGCCCAGACTCCACGTTCCCCAGATGCCGCAGAGGCCGTGCACGGGCCAGGCACCGCAAGGATCGTCAATGCGCAGGTATTCGAGCAAGTCACTGCCGAGCACCACGAGCACACCCGCCACTGCGCCGAGAATCAGCGCGCCGAGCGGAGACACCCAGTAACACGGGCAGGTGATGGCCACCAGACCGGCGAGCAAACCGTTCAAGGTCATGCCGCAATCCCACTTCTTGGAGCGCGGGTAGACGAAGAACAAGGCCGCCAAGCCACCCGAGCAAGCCGCCAACGTGGTGTTGGTCGAAACACGGGCGATACCGATATAGTCCATCGCGGACAGCGTGCTTCCCGGGTTAAACCCGTACCAACCGAACCACAGGATGATCGCGCCCACCGAGGCGATCGTCATATTGTGGTAGGGCATGGGCCCGCCGCCGTCGCGCTTGAATTTGCGACCGAGACGAGGTCCGAGGACGATGGCACCTGCAAGGGCGATCATACCACCGATGGTATGCACCACGGTCGAACCGGCGAAGTCGTGGAACACGGCCGTTCCCGCACCGGGAAGCACCGGATTGGTCAACCAGCCATCCGGGCCCCAGGCCCAGTGACCGAAGATCGGATAGAGGAAACCGCTGACGCCGAGGCTGTACCAGAGGTCGCCCCAGAAACCCGTGCGGCCCAACATGGCGCCCGAGGTGATCGTCGAGCAAGTGTCGGCGAACGCGAACTGGAACAGGAAGATTGCCAGTGTGGCGACTCCCGTGCCTTCATAGGTCAGCGGAATGTTCTGCATGAAGTACCACATGTGCCCATTGCCATCACCCCAGCCAATCAGGCCGTGGCTGCCTGGGCCGTGGCCGAACATCCACGCGAAGCCCCAGACGTAGAACAAACACCCGCACAAGCAGGTGTCCACAATGCCTTCGAGCAACACGTTGATCGTTTCCCGGGTTCGCGCAAAACCGGCTTCAAGGAACATGAAGCCCGCTTGCATGAAGAACACGAGGAACGCCGTCACCAGCACCCACGCCGTGTTGATCGGGTTCACATAAGGCGGATTGGGCGGAGGCGTGGACGTATCTGCCGCCGAGGCCGAAGCCGCTGCCGGAGCCGCCGTGCCCGAAGCCGAAGCCATGGCTGGCGCCGCTGAGGCAGAAGCCGAAGCCGCGGCCGGAGCTGCCGAGCTGGAGGCCGCCGCCGGAGTGGCGGTCTGCGCATTGGCCTTGGAGGACGAGCCGCCAAAGAAAATTGACGACACCGTTAACATCACCAGGAAGCACATGGCGACGCCGAGGAATTTTCCGCCAAGCAGCGCATAAAAATATTTGCGCTCCTTGGGATCCTTCATCTTGCCTCTAAACTTATTAATTATATTCATTTTTTTAGTCCTTTTATGGGTTGGTTTATCTGTTTTTTTCTGTTGGTTGTTAGGTTTTATTGGAGATTGGCTAACCCGTTTGGGTGCGTAGGGCTGGCACGCGTTACAGTCGGCTGGCGAAAGTTGGTTCATCGCCCGAAAATTCAGGATCCAGGTGCCTGGCGGAGGCCCTCGGCCAGCCGAAACCGGCGCCGGACGCGTCCGGACAACGTCAGGTACAGCCGTTGCGGATTCCACGGCCGGCGGGCGGGTGGAGCAGCGTGGTGGGAAGTGGTCGGCCATAGGCGGGAATTTTTTTGAGTTTGAGCTGAAATTCGTGTTTGCGCGGCCTCCATGTAAGCGGCCGTTGCCCACGGCCCCGGCAGTTGAAACCCGGCGGCAAACGGCCAGCGGAGTGTGTGCGCCACGCTCCGGTGCGCCCGCTGCGCCAACGGCATTCCCCCGTTCGCGGCCCCCATGCGTGTGTGGTGTTTCATGCCTACCGCTTAAGCACAAGCGAAGCCATCGCCCGTCAAAACGGCGTACCAAGCCCGGTGTAAGCCGTATAAATTTCGTACAAATCGGCCAAAAGTCCTATGCTTCCCATCGCAAGCCGGGACTTTGCCGGAACTTTGGCCCGGTTCGTTTGCGATCAGTGGATGAATTGCAGCAGATAATAAAAGTGCTCTACCAACACCTTACTTCGCTGGGATGGTCCCACCCGCGATGGCTTTACATGGAGCCGCCGGGCGGAGATTTGCTTGCGACCCGGATGGAGAGGAGCACAATGGCACACGACGTTTGCCAGCCGGCCCCGGGGGCGTAGCTCAGGCGGATAGAGCAGCAGTTTTCTAAACTGCTGGTCGTGGGTTCGAGTCCCACCGCCCCCGCCACTTTTTTATTTCCGACCCAATTTGCCAATGGCCTTGTATTCCGCAGTTGTGACGGGCATGACCGAGAGCCGGTTGCCGGGCGCGAGCAGGCGCATCTTTTTCAATGCTGCTTGCTCCCGCAGCAGGGTCAGCGGCACAAAATTCGGAAAGGTGGCCACATAGCGCACATCCACCAGCGACCAGCGCGGGTTGTCGCGCTTTGCGCCGGGGTCGTAAAATTCGGACTTCGGGTCAAATTGCGTTTCGTCGGGCCGCGCCACACTTACAACTTCCGCAAGCCCCGCAACGCCGGGAACCTCACAGTTCGAATGGTAAAATAAAATTCCGTCTCCCACCTGCATCGTGCGCATAAAATTCCGCGCCTGGTAATTGCGCACTCCATCCCACGGGCCCACGCCGCCGGGGCGTTGTTGCAAATGGGCCAGCGAAAAAACATCCGGCTCGGATTTCATCAACCAATAATTCATCCGCCCAAGTGTGCAGCGTGAAGCGTGAAGTGTGAAGTTCAAAAACTGCGCCTGCAGAGTATGTGCTTGATGATTCAGACTAAGAGCGGGCGCAACAAGCTTGCGCCCCTACAATAAAATCGCCAACCGCCTGTAGGGGCGCAGACTTGCTGCGCCCGTCAAACTCTCTGCTAAAATAAACCAGTTCCCAGGGGTCGTAAGCCGGATTTTGTTCTGGCGGGCGCCTCACGGCATTCCCGCCGCTCATTCATTTCTCTGCCGCTGCTTCCTTGCGAAAACGGCGGTCGCGCTTGCGCGTCGTGCGACTAACCCGGGACCGTTGGGCGGGCCGCCTGGTCCCCTATTTGGTCTTGCACCGGATTGGGTTTGTCATGCCGGCGATGTCGCCATCGCCGCGGTGGGCTCTTACCCCGCCTTTGCACCCTTACCGACTGCGCTTGCGCGCCGGCGGCGGTTTGATTTTCTGTGACACTTTCCGTCATCCCGCGTTAAACGAGACGCCCCCGCTTTCACGGGGAATCCTGCCCTATGGTGTCCGGACTTTCCTCCCGCCACCGCCGGGGCGATGGCGAGCGAATGAACATCCCCGGGAACTGGAAAATCCATGCTAGCGCATCCCATGGGTCGACGCAAGATTTACTGCGGAGTCGCCGTGAGCACACCTTTCCGATGCGCGAATACCGGAAGGGTGAATATGACTGCATATTGGTCATTCGGGCCCGACCAAAAATGCAAACGCCAGTGCAAGCGTGGGCGCATGGGTTCGTCCGTAGGCAGGCAATCGGCGGGGATGGGAATGGAAATGGGAAATTCCACATACTGTAAACTTGAGGGGATCGGTCCGGTAAGATGCAGAATTTCACTTTGCCAGTGAATCACGGTGCGCGACTTGGAAAAGTGTTGTGAGCAAATCAACCGGCAGGAGGCGATGGAGGTGTTGGGTATTCCTGTCGGCACTTTGATGACCGCGGAAAATGTATCCCCGATCCACGCTGGCGGGGTAAAAGACAACACTGCCTGGCGGGATTCTTGAGATAACCTGCGCTTTAATATGAATGCGTAAATCGCAAAGCCAGTAAAGCCTCCTCCCGCCACCATCAACGCGGTATTCTTTTGCCCGGGGTTGAGGTGTTCCCAGAGACCATCCATTACCACTGACGCGGCCATGCAAAAGACCGCGAAGAAAAAAACCGTGCTAAACAACCGCCGCCCGTCGGGCGAGGCGGAGATTTCGCCCTTGGCCCAGGCCGCCTTTTTCATCCATGGCGCTCCGGGGTGGGCGGCTTGCGCGGCTTTTTTCTGGCGATTGAGCTTAATGCCATAGGGAATGGAGAGAAGGAAAGCCACGCCCACCGCGGTGAATAAAACGGCGAAAGGCAGATTCTGGAAAACCTCATGCCAGTCGTTCCGCTCCCCGGCATGCAGGGCTTTTACCGCGGAAACGATGCCATAACCGCCAAACCCGAAAATAAAGACACTTACAAAAAGATAACCAAATATCACGCCAAACAATTTTTTCATGAATGTTTTTTCGGTCCTGCGGTCACAAGTGTCAATAATGTTTATATAAATATTTTTTGAATTAATGGGAAAGATGGCTATGGTGCTCCTGCGGGCGTTACGGAATTTTCAAAAAATGCGAACATTGCATTGAGCCAAGTGCTGGGCTAAGTTGCTGGAGCCCATTTTCACCATGTCTGTTTCCACTCCCGCGCATCATCTTCCTGGTCGTCTCCTGCTCACCGGCGCATCCGGCTTCATCGGCCGGGCCCTCACCTTGCGCTGGAAGGCGCTCGGCGGCGAAGTCATCGAACTCGCCCACCAACCGCGCGCCGATGCGCTGACGTGGCATCCCGAAACTGGGGAAATCCCGGCGAAGGCCTTGGAGAATATTGCAGCCGTGGTGCATCTCGCCGGGGCGACAATTGGGCAGCGCTGGAGTAGCACCTCGAAAAAAGCCATTCACGACAGCCGGGTTAATTCCACCCGTTTGCTGGCCGAGCGCCTGGCGGCGCTCCCGCCCGCGCAACGACCGCGAATATTCATTTGTGCTTCGGCCATTGGCTATTACGGCTATGAACGCAAGGAAGTGGTAGATGAGATGGCTGCGCCCGGCAAAGGATTTTTGACCGATGTTTGTTGCGCATGGGAAGCTGCGGCGACCCCAGCTGTGACCGCCGGGGTGCGCACGGCATTTGCGAGATTTGGCGTGGTGCTTGGCAAACAGGGTGGGGCACTCGAGCAAATGCTCAAGGTGTTCAATATGGGCATGGCGGGCGTGGCGGGGCCCGGCACGCAACGCGTAAGCTGGGTTGGCTTGGACGACGCCGTCGAAGCCCTGCTCTTTCTTATTCAACAGGAGAAAATGCAAGGCCCCACGAACATCGTGTCGCCGCATGTTTGCACCAACCGCGAGCTGACCGAAATGATTGCCAAAATCATCAACAAATCGGCCAAGACCCCCGCGCCAGCGTTCATGCTCAAGCTGATGTTTGGTGAAATGGCAGCCGAGACGATTCTGGCGGACCTCGCGGTGCGCCCTCGTCGGTTGGAAGAGGCCGGTTTTGTCTGGCAGCACGCAACGCTCGAAGCTGCACTGCGCCACGAATTGACGGCGTAGCATCGCGCCACCATGGATCACCCGTATTTTTTGTTGCAGCCGCTGCTGTGGTCATTCGGCTACGCGGTTTCCAGCCTGATGCTCAAGCGCGCGCTGGATGGGGGCGCGGGGCCGCTACGCATCGCATTTCTCAACAACATTGCCATTGGCATTTATTTTTTACCCGGGCTGGCGATGCTGCCGCATCCGGTGGACTGGAAGCTGCTCTTTTGGCCGCTGGTGGCAAGCGGCGTTTATTTCGTTGGGCAACTCTCGACCTTTCTCGCCATGCGCATTGGCGATGTGACGGTGCTGACCCCCGTTTTGGGCACCAAGGTGGTCTTTGTCGCGCTGTTCACCTTTATGCTGGGCGCCGCGCCCATGTTGTGGACGGGCTGGCTGGCGGCAATTTTGTCTGCGACAGCCGTGTTCCTACTCGGCTTATCCAGTTGGCAGGATCGCAAACGACTTTTGCAAACGGCGCTGTTGGGCATGACCAGCGCGGCCCTCTATGGCCGGTGCGACTTGATTTTTCAAGTGCACGCGCATGAATTGGGCGCGCTGCCGTTTGCGGGGGTGATGATGTTCGCGGTCATGCTCGAGTCATTTTTGTTGGTGCCGTTTTTCCGCGAGCCTTTGCGGGCGATTCCCCGCCCGGCCTGGCCATGGGCGTTCTGGGGCAGCTTGCTGGGAGCGGCCCAATCCGGCGGGATGGCCTATACATTGGGTGTCTACGGACAGGCCGAAGCGGTAAATGTAGTCTACAGCACCCGCGGTCTGTGGAGCATTTTACTGGTGTGGCAAGTTGGGCCATGGTTTGGCAATCAGGAGCGCGCGGTGGGCGGCAAAGTGATGGTGCGAAGGCTGGCGGGCGCGTTATTGCTCTTGGTTGCGGTGGGGTTGATTCTATGGGGAAAGTAATTGGAAGTTGGGAGTTTACTTATAAACTGTGAGCTACTGCATTGGTTTTTATTCCTGCTATATCACTCCAGCATCTAACTTTTCTTTCATAATGC
>DATHOB010000330.1:0-7287 GCA_035485355.1 Opitutales bacterium
CAAACTCGCCCTCGCTTCCGGGCAAACGAAACCCGACGAGGATGAATGGGGTGCCATCGCCGCCTGGGCCTGGGGCATCAGCCGCGTGCAGGATTACTTGGAGACCGATAAGGACGTGGATGCCAAGCGCGTCGCCATCACCGGCGGCTCGCGCCTGGGCAAGACTGTTCTTTGGGCCGGTGTGAACGACCCGCGCATCGCCATGGTCATCGCTTGCAGTGGCGGCTCCGGCGGCGCCAAACTCGCGCGCCGCAATTATGGCGAGACGATTGCCCACCTCGTCGCACCCACGCGCTACCCGTATCAATTTGCGGTCAACTATGCCAAATTTGCCGCGAAGCCATCGGACATGCCGATGGACACGAACAGCCTCGTCGCTGCCATGGCCCCGCGCCCGCTCCTGCTGCACACCGCCGCCAATGGGGACAATTGGTCCGACCCGAAAGGCGAATACCTCGCCGCGATATTGGCCACCCCCGCGTATGAGCTGCTCGGCAAAAAAGGCCTCGACCGCACGGTGGACCAGCCCATGGTCACCTCGGAATTTGTCGGCAAAGATCTCGCCTTCTACTTGAACAACGGTGGCCACGCCGCGCTGAACTGGGACATCGCCATCCAGTTCATGAACGACCACTTCCACCCTGAGCCAATCAGCCCCTGATCAAATGAAAGCCGGATCGGTCTCGACATAGCCAATCAACGTTAGTTCACACAGCTTTTGCTTGAAAAATCTGTGTTTCCAGCTACATTAGCCGCACAACCCACCCTAAGCGGTGTTGGTTGTGTCAATGTCAGCAAAGACTGAACCATTGTCCGCTCTGCCGCTGGCTGTCCCGGCTGGTTTGCCCGTTGCCGATTACCGCGCCCTGTTCAAAGGCGCCCCGGGTCTTTACCTGGTACTCAAGCCGGACGAAAATTTCACCATCGTCGCCGTCAACGACGCTTACGCCCGCGCAACGATGACCAAGCGCGACGAGATCCTCAACCGCGGCATCTTCGAGGTTTTTCCCGACAATCCCAACGACCCCAACGCCGACGGCGTGCGCAACCTCCGCGCCTCGCTCAACCGTGTGCGCGACCATCTGGTGCCCGATGCAATGGCCGTGCAGAAATACGACATCCGCCGACCCGAGTCCGAAGGCGGCGGCTTTGAGGAACGCCACTGGAGCCCGCTCAACGCTCCGGTTTTGGATACCGATGGTAAATTAATTTATATTATCCATCGCGTCGAAGATGTCACCGAGTTCGTCCGCCTGAAAAAACGGGGCGAAAATCTAGAGGCCGAAGTCTTCGCCCGCGCCAAGGAAATCCAGGAATCCAACCGGCAACTCCACGAGCGCACGGCGGAATTGCAAAGCGCCAACGGAGAACTCGCCCGCCTCAACGCCCGGCTGAAGGAGATCGACCAGGTCAAGACACAGTTCTTTGCCAGCGTGAGCCACGAGCTCCGCACGCCCCTCAACGCCATCCTGGGCTTTACCGGCACCATGCTCATGCGCCTGCCCGGCCCGCTCAATGACAAGCAGGAACGGCAACTCCAAATCGTCGAGAACAGCGGCAAACACCTGCTCTCGCTGATCAACGACCTGCTCGACCTCGCCCGCATCGAGTCCGGCAAAATCGAAATGGAGTACATTCGCATCACCGCCAACATGGCCGTGGGTGACGTAGCCGCTTCGCTCCAAAACATTGCGGAAAAGAAGGGGATCAAGCTGTTGGTGCACCTTCCCAAGGAGAAGATCGTGTTGGAAACGGACATGCGCGCGCTCCACCAAATCCTGCTCAACCTGGCCAGCAACGGCATCAAGTTCACCAAACAGGGCTCGGTAAGCATTACCGTTTCCCAACAGAACGTCGCTGGTACGACCCAAGTCCGATTCGCCGTGCGCGACACCGGCCCCGGCATCACCCCCGCTGACCAGGAGAAACTGTTCGGTGCTTTTCAGCGTTTGAAAACCGGGCAAAGCCAGATCGAAGGCACCGGTCTTGGCCTTCACCTCAGCCGCAAACTGGCGGAACTACTCGGCGGGGAAATCACGATGCAAAGTGAAATCGACCAAGGCAGTTGCTTTACGCTGACGCTCCCCACAGAGCGGAAAGGAGCCGCGGCCCAATGAAAAACCGCATCCTCATCATCGAAGACAATGAGACGAATTTGGAGTTGATGCTTTTTCTCCTGCAGGAATTCGGCTACGAACCGATGACTGCGCTCGATGGCGAAGAGGGCCTCACCGCCATCCAACAGGAACGCCCCGACCTCGTGTTGTGCGACATCCAAATGCCCAACCTCGACGGTTATGAGCTGGTTAAAATCGTCAAAGCCGACCCCGAATTACGTTCCATTCCCATGGTGGCGGTGACGGCACTCGCCATGTCCGGTGACAAGGAAAAAGGCCTCGCCGCCGGGTTCGATAGCTACATTAACAAGCCCATCAACCCGCAATCTTTTGTTCAGGAAGTGCAAAAAATGCTCGGAGTTGCCCCCAGCCCCGTGCCCGAACACATTGCGGCGGTTGCCGTCAGCCCCGTGCTGCCCAAAAAGGGAACCATCCTCGTCGTCGATGACCTTGCCGCCAATGTGAAGCTCATGCAAAGTCTGCTTGAGCCGTTCGGCTTCCATATTATCACCGCCAGCGGGATGACTGACGCCATGGCCCTCGCGCGCAAAAACCAGCCCGACCTCATCATCTCCGATGTCTGCATGCATGAAGGTAGCGGCTATCATTTGTGCGAAGCGGTCAAAACCGACCCGCGGGTGAAACACATCCCCATCATCCTCCTTACCTCCACCTTTAGCGATGAAGGCGCGCGGCAAAAAGGCCTCGCCCTCGGCGCGAAACGCTTCCTCTTCCGCCCGATTGATTCGCTCACGCTTCTCTCCGAAATTGAGGATTGCCTCCCAAGTGGTAAATAATTTTTGCGCAATGGCGTTGCGTGTTGGCGGCGGGCCCGCTTCATATAAGGCATGAGCAATGACATGAAAGTTTTCTCCCGTCCTGATGGGCGCGCGGTGGATCAGTTGCGCCCCGTCTCCTTTGTCCCCGGCATCGCGCCGCACGCGCATGGCTCCGTCCTCGCGCGCTTTGGCGACACCCAGGTCATCTGCGCCGCGATGATTGAAGACCGCGTTCCGTCGTGGATGATGCAACAAAAGGTTCCCGGCGGCTGGCTCTCGGCGGAATATTCGCTGCTGCCCTACTCCACCCTCGACCGCAAACAACGCGACATCGCCCGCGGCAAGCTCGATGGTCGCACCGTGGAAATCCAGCGCCTAATCGGCCGCTCCCTTCGCGCTGTGGTTGATTTACAAAAACTCCCCGGCATGACGCTCTGGGTCGATTGTGATGTTCTCCAGGCCGATGGTGGCACCCGCACCGCCGCCATCTCCGGCGCCTATGTCGCCGTGCGCCTTGCAGAAAAAAAACTCATGGCGGCGGGCAAAATCAAATCCAGTTTCTTTACCGATTCCGTTGCCGCGGTCAGCGCCGGGGTGTGGGAAGGCCACCCGATTCTCGACCTCAACTATGCCGAAGACAAGGACGCCGCAGTAGATGCGAACATTGTGCTCACCGGCGCGGGCCGGTTCGTCGAAATCCAAAGCTCCGGCGAGGAGGCCACTTTTTCCAGTGATGAGTTGGACTCGTTAGTCGCGCTCGCCCGCAAAGGCGCGGCGGAAATCACTTCGGCCCAGCAACGGGCGTTGGCCGGCGGATAACCGATTCGGGCAATTCCCGCGGAAATGCGACAGCATTCGGTTTCGCCACCGTGGTCTTTGACTGCTGAGGCATGGCGTAAACCAAACTCTTGCCAGCTGGCGCGGCCCGGCGGCGCGCGGGCGAGCCTTGCCAGGCAGTGCCACTGGGCAGAGTCTCACCCTTCATGAGCATGGAGAGGTCGTCGAGCTGCGCATCCGCCTCCATCTTCGAATCGTAAAGGACAATGGCACCCGCGCCGACCGCGCAACGCGGGCCGATGGCGACGGATGAAATCTTCATCACGCGGTCCTCAAACAAATGCGTCTGAATGCCGCAATCCATGTTCAGCGCGGCATCGTCGCCGATGCTCACTACGTCGTGCTCGGTGATGTCGGCGGTTTCCGCATAGACCCGGCGGCCGATTTTCGCGCCCAACAGCCGTTGATACCAATTGATAAACGGCGTGCCCTGCAGATGTTCGCAAAATAATGGCACGGCAATGTTTTCGTAGGCCGAGGTCACCAGTTCGCTGCGCCAGACATAGCGGCTCCATAGCGGTTTTTCCACCGGCCGGTAGCGGCCAATGACGAGCCATTTGAACAGAACCACACCCAGCGCAACCGCACCGGCCAGGCCCATGTCCAGAAAAGGAAAACGCCAAGCCACACCCAGCAGACCATAAATCGGATGCATTTGAAGGACGATGGCGATCATCAGCGAGTTCATCGCGACGTAGACTGTCACCGGGAGCAAGACACGCACGGCCTCAATGATCATGCGTTGGGAGAGCAGCTTGCGGGTGGGTTTGAACCGGCTCGCTTCGTCAAACTGTAACGTATGCTGGCGGCGCGGCAGTTGGATGGCGGGGGTGCCGAACCAAGAAGAGCCCTTTGTAGTCGCCTGGGCCTCGTCCGTGGGTGGAACGGAAAGGCAGCCGATTAGCACTTCCTCACCGACGGCGCAGCCTGCGGGCACCAACGCGCTATTGCCAATGAACGCGCGCTTGCCAATTTTGGTCTGTCCCAATTCGAGGACACCGTCACGCACACTGGGCACACCCAGCATCACGGCATCGGCGATAAAGCTTTCGTCGCCAAGTTCCAGCAGATCGTGGCTGACAGAAGACGCGGTGGAAATTTCCGCGCGCACCCCAACCGTCGCGCCCAATAACCGGAACCATGGGTTAAGATAGAGTGTCGCATACAGCGAATTGACCGTTTCGAGACTGAGATCCATCAATTTGTCCACAAACCACAATCGCACATAGTAATTGCTGTAAACAGACCATTTGCCCGGTTGGACTTCGCCGACAACCAGCCACTTCAAGGTCGCAATTTCCAAACAGGTGCCCGCGATGAACACCAGCGCGAGCAAGGGCGAAAGCAACAGCCAGTCGTAACCACTGGTCATCTGGTCAATCTCCGTCAGCAAAATCATGCCGGGAAAAATCGGGGCAATGGACAACAGCGGAAAGATGAAAAACAACGCGGCAAAAACCAATCCGTGCGCAATGCGGACATTGAGCGGCGCGAGCGGGGGCGCGGGCGGCACAATGCCAACTTTGGCCGCCGGCGAGCCGCACCACATCTCATTGGCGGGGATGATGCCACCCGAGGGCAAGAGCGACAAGTCACCCAAATGTGCACGATCGCGCAACACCGAGCCGGCGGCGACCACCGAGCCATTGCCCACATGGCAACCCCGGCCCACGGTCGTGGCCGCGATTTTCAAAAGACCATTTTCAATGCGCGAACAGAGCAACGCCGCGCCGGTGCAAATACTGCTGCCCTCGCCAATGTCGAGCAAGTCGGGCGCGTCAAACGAATCGGTGTCGAGGTGCACCCCGGGGCCAATCTTCGCGCCGAGCAAGCGCAGGTAAATTGCCAGCAACGGCGTGCCGGTGAGGTAATCCGTCGGCACAACGCCCAGCAAGCGCAGCGTAAACCACCAGCGGAAATAATAGAATCCCCAGAGTGGGTAGACTCCGGGTTTGGTGCGGCCAAGCACGAGCCATTTTAATATTATGGAAAGCAGAAATATGGCCGGAATCGTCGCCAAAAAAACCGCCAGTGAGGCAACGATGGCGAAGAATCGCGCCTGCCAGGGATTTTCGGGCAGCCAATCGTAGTCCGAGCTGGTGATGACCGCATAAGTCATATACGGGATGAGCAACTGGATGGAGTAGAGGGCGAAAATCGGCACCAAAGCCAACCCTTGGGCAAAAGTGCATAAACCATAACGCCACCACGGCACGCTTTGAAACGCGCCAGCCGCCGCCCCCTTCGCTCCGCGGGGGGAAGTGGCGGACAGGTGCGCGGCGAGTTTGCGAATAGTCGGGTGCGCATAGATGTCGCGCATGGAGACGTGCGCGAATTCCGGTAGCGCGCGCAACTTGGACACCAGCGCGGCGGCGCGCAAGGAATGGCCCCCCAGATCGAGAAAGAAATCGTCATCTACCGAAACAGAGGTGGGCGCAAACAGGCCAATCCAGATTTCATGGAGCATGCGCTCAACGCCCTTTTCCGGTGCGGCCGATTTGCGTTCCGGCGAGGCGGCGGAAGACGGAATAACGAAAGGCGTCGGCAGGTTTTTCCGGTCAATTTTTCCGCTGGGCAAAACGGGCAAGCCTGCTTGTACCTGAAAAATTGCCGGCACCATGTAGGCGGGCAGACGGGCACGGCACTTGTCGCGCAAATCGGATATGTCCGGTTTGTCGCCCTCACGTGGCACAAGGTAGGCGACGATTTGCGGATCCGCGCCAGATTGCGCAGAGTGTACGGCCACCGCTACCTGACGAAGTTTGCCGACATCCAACAGCACCGCTTCGATTTCGGACAACTCGATGCGGTAGCCGCGAATTTTGACCTGCGAGTCGATACGCCCGAGAAACTCGATATTGCCCTCGACATTGACGCGCACCAGATCCCCCGAGCGATACAACACTGGATCCGGCGCGCCGGGTCGGGCAAAGGGATTGGGGATGAATTTTTCCGCAGTGAGTTGGGGACGGTTGAGGTAACCGGTGGCGACACCGGGACCACCGATGCACAACTCGCCACTTTCGCCGGGTGTAACCGGCCGGAGTGATTCGTCGAGCACGTAGGTCGTATAATTGGGCAGCGGTCGGCCAATGGTTACCGATTTTCCCGGCACAAGATCGCACCAGGTGGCGGTAACCGTTGTTTCGGTTGGCCCGTAGGTGTTGACCATGCGGCGACCGGGACGAGCCCAGCGGCGGACCAGGTCGGGTGGGCACGCCTCGCCGCCAACAATGATGAGGCGCAAGCCCGGCATATCGCCCTCCTGCAAGGCCAGCAGCGTGGGCACACAACTCCAGACGGTGACTTTTTCGCGGGCGAGCGCACGGCCCAGCTCTGCCCCAAGTTGCAGCATCTCCTTGTTGACCACTTGTAAAGTCGCGCCCGCCGCAAAACTGAGCCAGATCTCCTCCAGCGAAAGGTCGAACGACAGCGAAGCCGATTGCGCCACAACATCTTTCTCGGTGATGCCCATGATCGCGCCTTCCGTCGCGACAAAATGACGGATGGCGCGATGGGTGATGAGCACGCCTTTGGGCTTCCCGGTGGTGCCG
>DATHOB010000331.1:0-7868 GCA_035485355.1 Opitutales bacterium
TTCATGCTTGGTTGGTTCCTCCAGCGAGTTTTCATTACTCGTGGGATTTACCCCGCAATAATTCATCCGACCCAATTGTAAGCCGAGAAGCTGATTTGCCGCGGATGGCGATCATGCGTTCGTGGAAAGCCAAAGAGTATGATGATGGCTTTGTGACCAGTGCCGAAGCCGAATTTCCAGTGTTTGACGATGCTTCGACATTTCATAAAGAAGTTTCCGCGCGGCTATCCGAGGAGGCCCGCCGGACGGTTGACGACCAAACCACGGGTTTCGTTTGGCAAAGATTTTTGGCCCTTTTCTGCGCCCTGGACAAGACCCGCGAATTGAACACCCATGAATACTCGCAATCTTGCTACATCCAGTACTGCTCCGGGAATATTATCAGTGTGCAGGTTGAGGGCGGTTCTTTCCCGCACACGGACGTGGATCATGCCGGTTATAACTTCATCAATGAGTGCGGGCATGCGCGCCGATTTACCCTCGGCGAACTCTTCATCCCCAATAGCGGTTGGGAAAAGGAACTCTCCATGCTAAGCATCAATGACTTTAAGAGGCAGAACGTAGAGGACGTCGTCGCGGGCAAGATAGCGAGCATAGATCCCAGCCAGTTGGTCAAATTCACCGTCACGCCGGATGGTCTGCATCTTCATTTTTGGCCTTCAATCGTTGGGACTGACTGCGAACTCTGCGAAGCCGTGGCGGACATTCCTTGGGCTGCTTTGCGCGGCTACCTCCATCCCGAGGGCCCAGCCCGGTTCTTGGTGGCCCCTTAACCTTTGCCTGCATCTAATCAGCCCATTCCGGCGGCCCCTAAATACCGTTGACAGGTGGCCCCGCACCGGGTTTGCTATACGGTTTTCCCCGGCTCCGCCCGGCCCGACCCACATCCTCTCCCTCAGTCATGTCCCTCAAAATCCGTCTGCAACGTCACGGTGCCAAAGGCGCGCCGATCTTCCGCTTGGTCGTCTGCGAGCATACCACCCGCCGCGACGGCAAATTCATTGAAATTTTGGGCACCTATAATCCCGACCCCACCGGGCAGGACACGAAGAAGCCGCTCACCGTGCACCTCGACCGCGTGGACCACTGGATGAAAGTCGGCGCGAAGCCGTCGGACACCGTCTGGACCCTCATTAAGAAAGCCCGCAAGGGCGGTGCGGAGCCCGTGACAGCCAAGGCCAAGATGGAAGCAGTCGCAGCCCCGGCAGCGAACTAGGATTTCTTCCGGCAAGGATAAGATTCGCAGGGTGAAGTATTGATGGTGAAGTTGGTAACTGATGGCAAAAAATCATCAGTTTCTGAATTATCTTTTCCACACTTCACACTTCACACTTTTGCCATGGCTGCCCGCCTGTCCATCGACCTCCTCACCCTCTTTCCCGGCATGGTCGAGGGCTTTTTGCGTGAAAGCATTCTCGGTCGCGCCCAAGAGCAGGGCTTACTGGCTTTGCGAGTGCATAATCTGCGTGATTGGGCGACGGATAAACATCGGGTGACAGACGATCGCCCATTTGGCGGCGGCGCGGGCATGGTGCTCAAGCCCGAGCCGGTTGCCGCAGCAATTGAAGCCGTGGCCACTCCCGGGTGCACTATCGTTTACCTTTGCCCCGATGGCGAAATGCTCTCCACGGGCCTCGCGCGGGAATTCGCCGGGCTAAACCACCTCGTCCTCCTCAGCGGCCATTATGAGGGCCTCGACCAGCGCGTGCGCGACTTGCTCGTCCATCGTGAAGTCTCCATCGGCGACTATGTTTTGACCAACGGCACGCTCCCGGCGGCCGTGTTGGTGGACTGCGTGGCCCGGCAAATCCCCGGAGTGCTGGGCGAGGAAATGTCCTTGACCCAAGACTCCTTTCACGGCAATTTGCTCGGTTTCCCACAATACACCCGGCCTGTTGAGTTCCGTGGCCGGCGGGTCCCCGACGTTTTACTCTCGGGCAACCACGCCGCCATCGCCGACTGGCGCCGGGAACAACAAACCGCCAAAACCACCCTCCGCCGGCCGGATCTCCTCGCCCAAAAGCCAACCCAACCGGCAATAAAATCGGTCTAAATCTTTTTTCTCTTCAACCAAGAACCAAGAACTTCAGCACCCAAACACTTTCCCATGAAACCCATCATTCTCGAAATCACCAAGGAGCAATTCCAAGCCGGTCGCGACGTATTCAAGGTCGGTGACGGCGTGCGCGTGCACACCAAAGTTCGCGAAGGCGACAAGGAACGCGTCCAGGTATTCAGCGGCATTGTCATCGCCCGCAAGGGTCGCGGCATCGCCGAGACGTTCACCGTCCGCCGCATTTCATACGGCGAAGGGGTCGAGCGCGTATTCCCCGTCCACGCCCGCTCCATCGCGAAGATTGAGATCGAGCGCGACGCCGTGACGCAGAAGGCCCGCCTGTATTACCTCCGCAAGCGCATCGGCAAGCAAGCGACGAGCGTCAAGGAACGCCGCCTGCTCGAGGCCGCCGGGGCGATTGACGCCACCAGCTCCTCCGAAGCCGGTCTCGCCGCCGCCGAAGCGAAAGCCGAAGCCGCCGCCAAAGCCGAAGCCGAGTCGAAGGCCCGCGCGGAAGCCAAGGCGACCGCCAAAGCCGAAAAGGCGAAGGAAGCCGCGAAGAAATAGTTTCCCCTCGGAAATTATTTTACGCAAAAAAGCCGCGCCATGTTTGGCGCGGCTTTTTTGTTGGGAGAATCCCCGGCAGTGTGGGGCTTCGCGTTCAGGCTTTGCCGCCGAACAACTTTCCCATCTGATCGAGAATACGGCCCCAACCCTGCTGATGTTGGTCGCAGGATTCGGCGTCGGGAAAGCGTTCGTGGGTGAGGCAGACTTCCGTGCCGCCATCCTTCTCGGTTAATTCCACGGTGACGAGGGTTTCCTCCTTCATGGAAATTTTCGCGGAATCGTAGCTCCAGGTGAAAACCAGACGTTCGGGCGGGGTGATCTCCTTGTAGATGCCTTTGACGGCCATTTCGCCCATTTCGGGTTTGCTGGTGCGAAAGCTGTATTCGCCGCCAACGCGCAAAGTGTTTTGGATGGACAGCACCTGGCCGCCGCAAGCATTCAGCCATTGGGACATGAGTTCGGGTTTGGTCCACGCGTCGAAGACGCGGGTGCGGGACGCCTTGATATGGCGGCGGACTTGCAGACTGACGGTGGGCATCGTGGTATTCATGGTTTTTCCTCAGTGGTAGGTTGGTTGTTTTCGAGATAATTGGCAAGGGCATCGAGTGAGCCTTCCCAAAAGCGACGGTAAGTTCCAATCCAGCGCAGGGCCTCTTCCATCGGCGCGGCGTTCAGCTCCAGGTGGAATTCGCGTCCCGAGCGGCGGCGTTCAAGCAACCCGGCTTTTTCCAGCACGCGCAAGTGCTTGGACACGGCGGGAAGGGACATCTTGAACGGCGCGGCCAGATCCGTCACCCGCGCCTCGCCGTGGGAAAGTTTTTCCATCAGGCGGCGGCGGGTCGGGTCGGCCAACGCGGCAAACGTGGCGTCGAGTTGCTTGGATGAATATTTAACCATTAGGTTTAATATCTCACATGTCGGAAAATAATGCAAGTGGTTTTTTTCAAAAATAATTTTGCCCCCTGCGGGGATGACTGCGGCTAGAGGTTAAATCCACGAATGGACACGAATTTTTTTATTCGTGTCCATTCGTGGACAAATAATTCTTACTTAGCTTCTTTGCGTTATTCTCGGCCTCAAAACTCAAACTTGCACGGCGCGAGGCGGAATTTCAAGTCGTCGAGCACGCGTTTCTCCTCGGCTTCACCGCCGGGCGCGACGAACGTGACCGAGAAGCGCACAAACGCCCCGGCGTCGTCCCATGGCACGGTGGAAATCAAATGCTCGCGAATGAGCCATTGCGAAAAATCTTCCGCATTGGCAAACTCCAGGCGCTGCCCGTCCGTCACCACCGCCTTGGGCGCGGGCGCATACAGGAAGAAGCTCGCTTGCGGCTTGGCGACTTTGAAGCCCAGGCCCCGCAATCCGCCGACGAGCGCGTCCATGCGTCGCGAATATTTCGCGGCGATTTTCTGCGTTATCTCCGGGCGGTCGAGCGCCGCCGCGCCGGCTTTTTGAATGGCGAGGAACTGGCCCGAATCCGAATTGTCCTTCACATCGCCATACGCGCGCACGGCCAACGCGCCGCCGCACACCCAGCCCAGCCGCCAGCCGGTCATGTTGTATGACTTCGACAGCGAATGCAGCTCGAGCGCGATTTCCTTCGCGCCAGACACTTGGAAGATGGACAGCGGCTTGCCTTCGAACACCAAGGCGGCATACGCGGCGTCCTGGATGATCATCAGATGGTTTTTCCGGGCAAACTCGACTGCGCGTTTGAAAAATTCCAGCGTCGCCGCCGCACCCGTCGGGTTGTTCGGGTAGTTAAGGACGAGGACTTTGGCCTTCTTCAAAAAATCTCCCGGTACTGACGCCAAGTCTGGCAGGAAATTATTGGCCGAGGTCAGCGGCAAATTGAGCACGCTCCCGCCATAGTAGCGCGCATGCGTGCCGAACACCGGGTAGCCCGGGGTCGTCATGATGACGCCGTCGCCCGGGTTGATGAAGCACGCCGGCAGCAGTGACAGCGCGGCCTTCGAGCCGATGCTGTGCATGACCTCCGTCTCCGCGTTTATCTCCACACCGAAGACTTTGTGCATATACCGCGCCACCGCCTGCTTGAATTCCGGGCCACCATTGTCGGAGTAGCCGCGGTTTTCCGGCTGGGCCACGGCGTCCTGCATCGCCTTGACGACTTCGGGGAACGCCATTTCGTCCGGCTCGCCGACACCGAGGTCAATCAACGCGACGCCGGGGTGCGCCGCGCGGGCGGCGGCCTTGGCGCGCTTGATTTTCTCAAATTTATAAATGGCCGTGGATTGGCCGTATTGCGCTCCGCCGATGCGCTCGGCGAAAAGTTGCTGGAAGTAGTCGCTCATAAAAAAGGTTGGGTCAGCCGGTGGTTGGGCTTGTGGAGACGACGTTTTTTCCCTAATTGTCACCAAAAGGCAAGCTCGCGCCGCCCCGACCATGCAAATCATCCCGACCATCCCCGAGATGCAATCGCTGGCCATCTCCCTGCGCACGCAGGGGAAGCTGATTGGCCTCGTGCCGACCATGGGCGCGCTGCACGAGGGCCACCTGCGCCTGATCGACGCCGCCAAGCAAAAGGCCGATGTCGTCATCGTCTCCATCTTCGTAAACCCCGCGCAATTTGGTCCCAACGAGGATTTCGCCAAATATCCCCGCGCGCTGGAGGCGGACATCGCCGCTTGCGAAAAACGCGGGGCGGACATCGTCTTTACCCCCAAGCCTACGGATATTTACCCGCCGGGCTACTCGACCTACGTCAACGAGGAACGCCTGAGCAAGGGCCTCTGCGGCATTTCGCGCCCCGGGCATTTCCGCGGCGTCTGCACGGTCGTGAACCTGCTCTTCAACATCACCCGGCCCGACTTCGCCGTCTTCGGCCAGAAGGACGCCCAGCAAGTCGCCACGATTAAAAAGATGGTCGCCGACCTGTGGCTGCCAGTGGAAATCGTCGTCGCCCCCACATTGCGCGAGGCGGATGGCCTCGCCATGTCTTCGCGCAACCAATACCTGAGCGAGGAACAGCGCATCGAAGCGGCGAAAATCTACCGCGCGCTGCGCGAGGGCAAACGCCTCGTGGACGAAGGCATCCGCTCGCCCGACCGCGTGCTGGCCGAGATCACCCACGTCCTCGCGCAAAGCCGCCGCATCCGCCTCATTTATGTCGCGCTCGTGGACCGCGACAGCTTTACCCCCGTTCGCGAAGTCATCCCCGGCCACGGCCTCATCGCCGTCGCCGTCTGGCTCAACGACATCCGGTTGATTGATAATTTGGAAGTGTGAGCGCGTCGGCCATCCAAGATTCATCCACGAATGGACACGAATATTGGTTGGTGAGCCATTTGTGTCTATTCGTGGATTAAAAAATACCCTCCTTTGCCCGCAACTGCCTCAGCGCCTTCCACTCCCCCTACCGACTACGACGTGCTCGTCGTGGGCAGTGGCATCGCGGGGCTGAGTTTCGCGCTCAAGCTCGCCGCGCGCGGGCGGCGCGTTGCCATCCTGACGAAAAAGGATCGCGCCGAGTCGAACACGAATTACGCGCAGGGCGGCATCGCGGCGGTCACATCGCGCACGGATGATTTCGCCTCCCACATCCGCGACACGCTCGAATGCGGTGACGGCCTGTGCCGCGAGGATGTCGTGCGCGCGATTGTGGAAGACGCCCCGCCGCGCATTCAAGAACTCGTCGAGGCGGGCGTGAAATTTACCACCGACGCCAAAGGCGGCTACGAACTCGGGCGCGAAGGCGGCCACTCGGAGCGCCGTATTCTGCACGTCAAGGACGTCACGGGCCGCGCGATTGAGGAAGCCTTGCTCCATGCCACCGCGACTTCGCCGCTCATCACCACCCTGGAACATTTTTTTGCCATCGACCTCATCACGCGTGGCAAACTCGAACGCGGCAAAGCGAACGCGCCCGACCAGGTGCTGGGGCTGTATGCGCTTGATGTCCATGCAGGGAAGGTGCGCACGTTTCGCGCACGCGTCGTGCTGCTGGCCACTGGCGGCGTGGGCCAGGTTTATCAATTCAGCACCAATCCCGACATCGCCACGGGCGATGGCATCGCGATGGCCTACCGCGCGGGCGTTGCCGTCTCCGATCTCGAATTCATTCAATTTCACCCCACGGCGCTGTACACGCGCGAGAACGAACGTTTTCTCATTTCCGAAGCCGTGCGCGGCGAAGGCGCGCTGCTGCGCAACACCGCGGGCGAGGCCTTCATGCCGCGCTATCACCCGCGCGCCGACCTCGCCCCGCGCGACATTGTGGCCCGCGCCATCGACGCCGAGATGAAGCGCTCCGGCGCCCGCCATGTGTGGCTCGACCTCCGGCATTTTGCCCCCGGCAAGGCGAAGGAGCATTTTCCCAACATCGTCGCCACCTGTGCGCGCCACGGCATTGATGTTGAAAAGCAGATGATCCCCGTGGTGCCCGCGGCGCATTATATGTGCGGCGGCGTGCAGACGAATCTGCGCGCGGAGACCACTTTGCCCGGGCTTTACGCCTGTGGCGAGGTTGCCTGCACCGGCCTGCACGGCGCGAACCGGCTTGCGAGCAATTCTTTACTCGAAGCAGTCGTTCTCGCGCATCGCGGCGCGCAGGCAGTGGAAGAATACCTCGCCGCCGCGCGCCCCTCGCACCAGCCCTTGCCCGATTGGGTGGATGGCTCGGCGCAGGATCCGGACGAGCGCGTCGTCCTCACGCACAATTCCGCCGAGCTGAAGCAGACGATGTGGGACTATGTCGGCATCGTGCGCACGACGAAGCGCCTGCAACGCGCGCGCACCCGGCTCGAAGTCCTCGCGCACGAAATCGAGGAATATTATTGGAACTTCAAAGTCGAGCCGCGTCTGCTCGAATTGCGCAACCTCGTGCTCGTCGCCGGGTTGATTGTCGATTGCGCGCTCCAACGCCACGAAAGCCGCGGCCTGCATTTTATATTGGATTATCCCAACAAACTCGCTGCGACCAAGGACACGGTCGTGCAGAAGAAATAATTTCTTCGGTAGGGCGGGGCGTCCCGACCCGCCTAGCTTTTCCCCTTCGCCGATTTCCATGGAACCACCCCTTCGCCGGATAATTGTGTTCGCGCCAGCTTCACGCGAATTGCATCCCAGCAGGGACGTTGAAACCGTGGGCTTTGGGTCAACAATGCGGCCAAGGGCACGAGCACAAACGCCCGTTCCCAAATTCGCGGGTGCGGCAATTCCAACGTTGGCCCGGAGCGCGATTCGCCTTCAAAGAGCAGCAAATCCAAATCCAGCGTGCGCG
>DATHOB010000332.1:0-6157 GCA_035485355.1 Opitutales bacterium
CCGTGCGACACCGCGACCGTCAACGTTACCCACAAGAGCACGGTAATTTCCGCCGTCATCGCGTGCGCCACGCGCAGGCAATACGCGGCGATGTTAGTGTCCGAATGAGTGACCTGTTGGTCGAGCAGCACGCGCAACCCGCCGAGCACGGCCTGCGTGAGAATCGCCCCGACCAGAATCCACGCCAGCCGCCGCACCCATTTGCGCGCCTCGGTTAGTTGCACCCAAATCGCGGCGATAATCGTGAGTGTCGAAGTCGCCCCTGCGAGCAGGCGGTGGCTGTGCTCGCAGAACATCGGCAGGTCGTGCAGCCAGTTCGCCGGGTTGAGCGAGCCGTTCGACAGTGGCCAGGTCAGGAAAGCTTCACCTGCGCCGTTGCTCGTCGTCTCGCCGCCCATCAACAACGTCAGCGCCGCGAAAAACAGCGCCAGATAGCAGAAACGCTCCAGCCATGGCTGGTGGCGCTCAATGCGGTTGGTGGAAGAGGTCATGGACGGGAAAAAGAGGGTCATACTACAAAGAAACCCGCCGCCCCTCAAGCGCAAGAAACGCGTCAGTAGCCCCGCCGATGGCGTCGGTTGATTCGTCTTATGCCGGTTTTTTTCCGCCCCGCTCCGACTTCTGACTTCTTAAGTCTTAATTTTTACTTCTTAATTTCCATCCACCGCGCTACGGAAGAAGCTGTCCTTCAAATTAAACCACCACCCTGTTCCGGCCAATATTGACCTGGTTGGGCAAGATGCGAGCAGAAGTCCGCATTCCGCGTCCAGACACGGAATTCTGACTTCTTAATTCTTAATTTTTACTTCTTAATTTCACTCATGTATCGCGGCCGCCTCGCCCCCACGCCCACCGGGCGCCTCCACCTCGGCCACGCCCGCACCTTCTGGCTCGCCGCCGCCCGCGCCCGCGCCGCCGGGCCGGAGGCCCGATTAGTTTTACGCATCGAAGACCTCGACACCCCGCGCTGCAAACCGGAATTCACCGCCGCGATTTTGGACGACCTGCGCTGGCTCCGCTTGCGGTGGGACGAAGGCCCCGATGTCGGCGGCCCGCACGCGCCCTACGAACAAAGCCGCCGCCGCGAGGTTTACCTCGCCGCCTGGCGGCAATTGCGCGATGGCGGTTTTATTTATCCCTGCGCCCGCTCGCGGGCCGATGTCGCCCGCGCCGCCACCGCGCCGCACGCGGACGAGGAAGACGCCGAGCCGCTTTACCCGCCCGAGTGTCGTCCTCCGCCCGGCACGGGTTGCGACGCCCCCGTTCCTGTCACCCCTTCACTTTCGGTGAACTGGCGTTTCCGCGTGCCCGATGGCGAGGCGATTACATTTCACGACGCCCTGCGCGGTCCGCAGTCCTTCATTGCTGGAAAAGATTTTGGCGACTTCCTCGTCTGGCGGCGTGACGACGTGCCCGCCTACGAACTCGCCGTCGTGGCCGACGACCACGCCATGCACATCACCGAAGTCGTCCGCGGCGCGGATTTGTTGAAAAGCACCGCCCGGCAGATTTTAATTTATCGCGCCCTCGGGTGGCCGCACCCCGCCTGGTGCCACGCCCCGTTGATGCTCGATGAAAATGGTAAACGGCTTGCGAAACGAACCGCCGCCTTCAGCCTCGCCACCTTCCGTGCCCAAGACGCCGACCCGCAAAAAATCATTGAGCATTTTTCCAATGTTATAAGGTAGGGCGGGGCGTCCCCGACCCGCCTAGCGCTTGTTGAGATTAAGCTGGTTCTGAAATTGATGCGTCGTGTTTTTTTAGAAACATCACCATTGCTTTTGAAAGAGGTGGCTCGCAATTAAAATCCTTAAATTCTGATCTAAAGGCTGGCCATGCTTTAGATAACAAACCACAGCGCCGCCAATATGGATGAAACCATGCCCATTGTAGGCCATATTTCGATTCGCGAAAGCGAAAGCAGCAGGCGGCAATGCAAGGCACATCAAAATTCTCGAAACTGTTCACCGTTTCAGGATGAATCCAAAGCCATGCGACATGTGTTGGATCTATTTCATCGCCCTCATAGCCATATTGGTCAAAGTCAAATTGGAATTCTCGTCTAAAAAACTGCGAAATTCGAAAAACAGCTCGGCGATGATGTTTTGGTGAGTTAATCCTTACGCGTAAAGGATTTTGGGGTATCCCACCTCTAATATGGGGCATTACTAAATTGTACGTTTCAGGCAAAATGGCGTTCATCTTGTGTGCAAGATAGAATTTATAGTTTGGCAAATATGAGGAACAAAAATTCCATTTTCATCCTGGGAGGAGGTGGTTCCTACGACGATCAATTTTCCACTTGGCGGATAAAAATAAGAGACTTCTAGTACTCCAGTCGTGTTCCCGCTGCTTAACCAAGACCATTTTGTGGTTGATCGAACATCGGGCCGATATTCCCACGCGACAAATCTAGGGGCACCAAACGAACGTTCAAAAGCGATACCCTTCGAGTCAAAAACTAGAGACCCAATGCGGAAAGAATTTCCTGGCGTCAAAATTTGTCGAACAATTTTCTCTAATAAGCAAGGGCCGGCGCGTTGAAGAATGCAATCAGCAATTTGTCGATAATTTGTGTCGAAGGATGATCCGATTAAAAAAACTTTAAAGCCACCTGTTTTGATAGCAATACACTTACCATTTTGAGCGCGAATTTGGATCACATTATGCTTGCTGCTGGTCGCGGTCGTTGAATTCATCCAAGAATATAGCTTAATTCCAGCGACATCTATGTACGCAATGCTTGTGCCCTCGTAAGTGATCTCTGAATCAGTGAAGCGTACTACTTGACTGGAGCCTTCTTTTAGCGGAATTTCAATTACATTATTCATTTGAATCTGGTTAAAAACGCGTAAATAAGATTCTTTATGCGGCGATTTTCGACTGAAAATAATTTTCATACATATTAATAAGGATGTCAATACCGACGTTATTATTCAATTTCGAGAGTTGCATCACCGTTGTGCACCCCCGCCTCATACCTTGTGCACCATTCCTTCGCCCATTTCTCAAATTCACCCTTTTCAATTTTCGCGCGGGCTTGCGTCATCAGGTCGAGGTAGAAATGCAAATTGTGCAGCGTTAGCAGGGTGCAGCCGAGGATCTCGCCGCACATGACGAGGTGGCGCAGATAGGCGCGGGTAAAATGGCGGCAGGTGTAGTTATCCAGCCCTTCGACCAGCGGCCCGGCATCGCGCGCGAACTTCGCGTTTTTCAAATTGATTGGGCCGTCGGGCGTGAATGCGCAGCCATGCCGCGCGAGCCGCGTGGGCATTACACAGTCAAACATATCCGCACCGAGGCCGATCATTTTTAATAGTTGCGGCGGCGTGCCCACACCCATCACGTAGCGTGGTTTGTCGGCCGGCAAATGCGGCGCGGCCGCGCCGACGGCCGCAAGCATCTCCGGCTCCGGCTCGCCGACGCTGACTCCGCCGATGGCGTAGCCGGGGAAATCCATGGCCGCCAGCGCCTCGGCGCATTCGCGGCGCAGGCCCGCAAAGGCCGAACCCTGCACAATCGCAAACAGATGGTGGCCCTTTTCCGGCTGGCCGAGTTGGTGCCAGGCTTCGCGGCAAGTTTTCGCCCAGCGCAGGGTGCGCTCCACCGCCGCGCGGACATCCGCCTCGCTCGCGGGCCACGGCGGGCATTCGTCCAACACCATCGCGATATCGGAGCCGAGCGCCGCCTGGATATCCATGCACTCGCGCGGGCCGAGAAAAACCTCTGCACCGTCCAGATGGGAGCGGAACGACACCCCTTCGTCGGTAATCTTGCGCAGCTTCGCGAGGCTGAAAACTTGGAAGCCGCCGCTATCCGTCAGAATCGGGCCGTCCCAGCCCATGAACTTGTGCAGCCCGCCGAGCTCGCGAATCAGCCCCGGCCCGGGGCGCAAATTCAGATGGTAGGTGTTGCTTAAAACGATTTGCGCGCCGATTTCGTGCAGTTGCGCCGGCGTCGCGGCCTTGACCGTTCCCTGCGTGCCCACGGGCATGAACGCGGGGGTCTCAATCACCCCGTGCGCCGTGCGCAGCCGTCCGCGCCGGGCGGCGGACTCCGTGGTGAGCAAGGTGAAATGGTCGGGCATGAAATGAGTTTCAGGTTTTTGGTTTCGGGTTTCGAGTTTATATTCGTGTTCATTCGTGGATAAAAATCCACCCTTCGCGGCCTTCGGTTCTTGTCGGTCTAACAACTCCAAACTCAAAACTCCAAACCCGGAATTTCACTTCCCTTCAGTTCCACAACCTGATGCCCGGGCAACTGCGTGCGAAACCACGTGCGCTGTTTTTTAACCAGTTGGACGGTGCGAAGCGTGATGGCTTCTTCCAATTCAGTCCGCGAGGTTTTTTCTCCTCCGTCGAGCCAGTCCAAAACTTCGCGATAGCCGATGGCCGAACAAGCGGCAGGATTGGCCCGCAAAGCAGGCGCGAGCAGTTTAACTTCCTCAATCAATCCCTCCCGCAGCATTTTATGGGTGCGTTCGCGAATGCGCGCTTTCAAGTCATCAATTTCCCGGTCCAGCCGCACGAGTTTTTTGACATACGCATCGAAAGGCGTGCCTTGGTGGGCAAACCGCTCCGCCAGTTCCGGCACACCCAGGCCGCTGGCCAGGCAACGTTCCAAGGCGCGGGCCACCCGCCGCGGGTTGCGCAGCTCCACGGCGCCCGTGCCGCTGGGGCTGGCCGCGCGCAGGCGGGAAATAAGCGCGTCCAATCCGTCAGATTTTTCCAGCTCCGCCACTTCGGCTTTAATGGCCGGGGAAATCTCCACATCATCCGCCACCGGCGCAAAAAAGCATTTCAAATAAAACCCACTCCCGCCCACAACGAGCACCGGCTTGCCGCGCGCGTGGATATCGCGCACCACTTCGGCGGCGTAGTCGCGGTATTCCGCGACGGAGAATGCTCGCGCCGGGTTGCGCAAATCCAGCCCGTGGTGCCGCGCCAGCGCCTGTTCGTCAGCGCCGGGCTTGGCCGTGCCGATATCCATTCCCCGGTAAATCTGCAACGCATCGCACGACAATATTTCCGCGCCGTGTGTGCGCGCCCACGCCATCGCCAGGGCGGATTTGCCCGAGGCCGTCGGGCCGGTTAGAAGATGAATCACCGCAGGCATAATAATCGAGGGGAAGGGTAATTCATGCTCGGTTTTGCGATAGTCGGCAATGGATATTTCGCCACGAGAATGTAACCATGCCGGGATTGCGTGACAGCGGCGAAATGTGTTTTCAATAATGGCACGCGTTTGCGCGGTTGTGAAACTCTCCCTCGTTACCGAAACTTTTCCGCCGGAAGTCAACGGTGTGGCGATGACGCTGCACCGGCTCTCTTCCTCGCTCGCTGCCCGCGGCCATGCCGTCGAAGTCATTCGCCCCCGGCAATCAAAAAAAGATGTGGCGGCGTTGGCGCCATTTACGGAGTTTCTAGTGCCGGGATTCCCCTGTCCGGGCTACCGCGAGCTCACTCTTGGCCGACCGGTTTACTTCAGGTTGAAACGACATTGGCGTGAGACGCGGCCAGACTTGGTGCACATCGCGGTGGAAGGGCCGCTGGGTTTCGCCGCATTGTTGGCGGCGCGTTCACTCGATTTGCCCATAAGTTCAAGCTTCCACACAAACTTTCACGCCTACAGTCGGCATTATCACGTGGGCTTTCTCCGCCACGCGGGACTGGCCTATTTTCGCTGGTTTCATAACCGCACCGCCTGCACCTTCGCGCCGTCGGTGGATGTCATCGCCGCGTTGGAAGCTTCTGGTTTTCGTAATTTGCATCTCATGGGACGCGGGGTGGACACCAGCTTGTTCAACCCGGCGAAACGGGACGATGCTTTGCGCTCGTCGTGGGGGGCGGGTCCGGAAACTACGGTGGCGATGTGTGTGGGACGCCTCGCCGCGGAAAAGAATTTGCCGCTGGTCGTCGAGGCGTGGGCGCAACTTCGCCGCACGCATTCGGATTTGAAGCTAGTGCTCGTCGGCGACGGGCCGATGCGTTCGTCACTGGCCAGAAAATTTCCGGAAACTCACTTTGCCGGTGTGCGCCGTGGTGAGGATCTCGCGCGGCATTACGCATCGGGCGATTTATTTTTGTTTGCCAGCGTCACGGAAACATTTGGCAACGTCGTGACGGAGGCGCTGGCAAGCGGGTTAACTGTGGTCGCT
>DATHOB010000333.1:0-9120 GCA_035485355.1 Opitutales bacterium
AAAGCCCCGAGTTCGGCGAATCCCACGAGACCATGGCCATCGCCTACGCGGGCGGCGAAGTGCAAATCGCCTTCAACCCCCAGTTCCTGCTCGACCCCCTCCGCGCGCTTTCCCACGACGAGGTCTTCTTCGAATTCAAGGATGAGCTCAGCCCAGGCATAGTCAAAACGCTCGACAGCTTCCTCTGCGTCATCATGCCGCTGCGCTTGAATTGATTTCTGCGTAAAGGGACGGAATAATATTTATTAAGTATGATTTGCGGGTGGAGTCTATGCAATCTGCATCGCTTTCTTCCAGTGCGCGCCTCCGGCCAGAGTGGCGTTCATATCGTCAGGAGATTTCCGCACTCCGCACTCCGATTTCAAATTTCCGATGAAAGTCCGCGTCGCCATCATTCTCAGCCTGCTCTTTGCGGCGGCTTTTGTTTGGTGGTTTTTCCATCCTGCGGCCGACCCCAATAAATTTCACGCCGCGGCATCCTCCGCATCCGCGCACCCCATCATTCCGGATGTCGCGTCCCACCCGGTCACGCAAATCTCCCCGCCCAAGTTGCCCGCAGTTTCTTCCGCCCAGGCGACTGCCACTGCCGCTTCCACCACTTCCACGCCGACGCCCAAAGTCGACCCGCAAAAAGATATGTCCACCGTCATCCCGGATCTGGCCAATCTTCTTCTGGCGGGCGATCTTGTTTCCGCATTTGAAAATTACACCGCACCCGACGACTTTGCCCAAATCCCCACCGACCGCGTAACCCAGGTTGAGGACCAGCTTCGTAGTATCACGCAAGACCCTTCCTCGCTCCAGCGCGTGCAGATGATGTCCCGCGTGCTCGAGCTCCTCCGATTCGAGTCCCCCGAATATAACGATACCAAAGATGCCGCCACCTACGCGCTGCCTAGCATGGGCGGTATCAACCCGCTCCCTGCGCTGCATTTTGAAAAAGTGGATGACCGCTGGTATATCCGCCGTGACGACATCAACAACCTTGGCTCCGTGCTGGATCTGAAATATTGAGATCAATAAGGAATCGCGCCCGCCACCTTCGCCATTGCCTCAACCCCAAAATTATTTATTTTCTCTTTCCCCAACCCTACCTTGTTATGAAAACCCCCACCGTCACCGCTTTGCTCTTCGCCACACTACTCACCCCTTTCGCCATGTCCGCTGCCGACGCCCCCGCTCCCGCCGCAAACTCGGCCACGCCTTCCTCGGCGGCTCCGGCTCCCGCTGCTGCTTCCGATACCGGCACTCCCGCTGCGACCACCCCGCCATTGCAGGACAAACAAATCTTCCGCCTTTGGGCCGGTGACGCCCCGCTCCAACACGGCCAAGACACCACCAAAGACATCCCGACCATCCAAGCCTACCTGGCCGACCCCGCCAAAGCCACTGGCGCGGCCATAATCATTTTCCCCGGCGGCGGTTATACCAATCTCTCGATGGCCAACGAGGGCACGACCATCGCGGCCTGGCTGAACAGCAACGGCATCACCGCATTTGTCGTCAAATACCGCCTCGGCTCCAACGGCTACCACCACCCCGCCGAAATGGACGACGGCCAACGCGCCGTCCGCTTCGTGCGCACGTACGCTCCGGCGTGGAACATTGATCCCAACCGCATCGGCGTCATCGGCTTTTCCGCCGGCGGCCATATGGCCAGCACCCTCGCCACGCACTTTGACCAAGGCGACCCCACCGCCGCCGACTTCATCGACCGCGCCGGTTGCCGCCCCAATCTGCAAATCCTGCTTTACCCCGTCGTCACCATGATGGACGAAGCCACCGTTCACAAAGGCTCGCGCACGCAGCTCCTCGGCATGGATCCGTCCGACGACCTCAAGCAACTGCTCAGCGGCGAACTCCAAGTCACGCGCGACACCCCGCCCGCCTTCATCTGTCACTCCAGCGCCGACCCCGTCGTCCCCATCGGCAATTCCGACGCCTATGTCGCCGCGTTGGAGAAAAATAACGTCCCCGTCGTCTACCTCCGCGGCCCCTACGGCGGCCACGGCTTCGGCCTCAAAGATTTCTGGAACGCGCAGTGCATCGCCTGGCTCCGCACGCAGAAGTTTTAAGCCGGAAATCTTGATGGCGTGCGGTCGGAGAATAATCCATATGGGAGTTCAATATGCCCTCTCTGAAACCAAAATCCTTCGTCTTTGTCTTGATGCCGTTTTCAGCTGAATTCGATGATCTTTATACTCTTGGGATAAAGGCGGCGTGTGAAGCTGCCGGGGCTCATGTCGAACGGGTTGACGAACAGATTTTTAGCGAAAAAATCATCGAAAGAATCTATAATCAAATTTCAAAAGCGGATCTTTTGGTTGCAGATATGAGCGGAAGGAATCCAAATGTCTTTTATGAAGTAGGTTACGCTCATGCTCTTGGTCAAAATGTCGTGTTGATAACCAAGAAGCTGGAGGACATTCCTTTTGATTTGATGGCCTACCCACACATAATCTATGGCCAGAGTATCACTAAGCTAAAAACCGAGCTTATTAATCGAATAAAATACTTTTTAAAACAAAAGAAAACCCCCAGCGAAAAACTTGAGCCGTCAGTTTTGGTGTATAACGAGGGAAGCCTTGTTTCCCCTGACAAAGAGATTTTGTTGGATTTCAGAAACTGTGGAAATGACCGACCGGAAATAGTCTTGGACTTTCACGTTCCAGAGCTTGAAGCCTTTAGGGAAATTAAACAAAAATTCGGGATTATTACTTCAAGCTTCATTACACGCATTGCAGACTGGTCTTCGGATCATCAAACAACGACATTGCCTGATGGGAGAATCCTGCATCAAAGTGACCGGACCAAATTTAAGCTCCTTCCTGGTGAATGGTTCAAGTATAACTTTACAATGGATTTTGAATCTCATGTTGTAAATCGCCTCGAAAAACTTTCTGTCAGATTTTTCACTAATTACGGTACGGTCGATACGGAATTCAACTTGAGGATGCTTGGCAATACTCCTACTAAAGTAAATCTCGATGTGTTAGGTCTTTAATTAAAAATATTAATAATTCTTAATGTTGAAAAGCAGCAACAATCCAAACCCCACCGCTCACTGCTCCTCCGCCGGCACCTCAAACCAAAACCGCGACCCGAGCCCCACGCGCGACACGACGCCGATTTTTCCGTGCTGCGCCTCCATCGCCAGTTTGCAAAACGCCAGCCCCAGCCCGCTCGACCGGCTGCGCACCTGCTCGCCGACTTGGGTGAATTTTTCAAAAATCATTTCCAGTTTTTCCGGTTCGATACCTGACCCGTTGTCCTCCACTTCCACCCGCACCATGTTGGCCCCGTTGCGCAGCCGCACGGAAATTTCGCCTTCCTGGGCCGAGGTAAAGGCAATCGCGTTGCCCACCAAATTGGATAGCACACGCCCCAGCAACCCCGGGTCGCCCACGCCCGGCGTCGGGGTCTGCGGCATTTCCAGCTTCAGCTTCCGGTTGCCAAACAATGGGCGCAACGGCTCCAGCGCCCGGTCCACCACGCCGCGCACATCATGCGCTACCGCCTGCACCGGCATCTTCCCTTCCTCCATCCGGTGGATGTCCAGCAGCAAGTCAATTTGATGCGCCAGATTGTGCGACGCGTGCAGCGCTTGCTTCAGGTAATGCGCCGGCCGGTCGTCCAACTTCGACCCGGCCGACATCTGCAACAATTGCAAAAAGCCCTCCAGCCCCGCCAACGGCGTGCGCAAATCATGCACGATCATGTGCAGCAAACTTTCCCGCATCTGCTGCTCCCGGCAAACTTCCGCGAATTGTAGCTTCACCTCGTTGTGCAATTGCCGCAACCGCACCGCGTTGCGCACCCGCAGCAACACGTAGGGCAAATCCGCCGGCTTCATCAAAAAGTCATTCGCGCCCGCGCGCATCCCGCGCATTCGGTCGTCCCGTTCGTTCAGCGCCGTGAGCAAAAGTATGGGAATCCCCGCCGTTTTCGGGTCGCGCTTCAGCCGCTCGCACACCGTGAAGCCGTCCATTCCCGGCATCATCACGTCCATGACGATCACATCCGGCAGCTCCTGCTCCACGGCCAACAGCGCTTCCGGCCCATCCGCGGCTGTGCGTACTTGGTGGCCATAGGCCCCCAGCCAGTCGCCCAGCATCGAACGGCTGCCGGGATCGTCATCTACCACCAGCACGCGCCCCACCGCAGCCGCCGGCAGTCCGGGCGGGGCTTCTGGCGTTTCGGTGTGGCGTTCGGGGAGGCTGAACGGTGGGGGGGACATGGCGAAGGTTGGGGAAGGATTCATAAAATAAAAAAATCATGATGCATTGGTAGTCGCAGAAGTGGTCAGAAACTGCGCCACCGAGGACGTGAATGTCCGCGTGTCAATCGGTTTGGTCAGGTAGCCGTCGCAACCCGCAGCCATGATGCGCTCCTTGTCGCCCTTCATCGCATGCGCGGTCAGCGCAATCACCGGGAGCCGCGCCGTTACCGGGCTCGATTTCAACCGGCGCGCCGCCTCGAGCCCATCCATCCGCGGCAGGCTCACATCCATTAGGATCAGGTCCACTACCTCTTGCGCGGCAATTTCAAGGCCTGCCTCGGCGTCCTCCGCCAGCAGCACGCGCACGCCCGACAGCGCCAGCAAATCCGCCACCAACTCGCGGTTTTGCGCGTTGTCTTCGACTACCAGGATGGTTTTGCCATTCATAGTTATAAAATGTTAGTATGATTTTAAGTGGATCCCGCACACACCCGTTCCAGTTCATTGAGCAATTGTTCGCGAAAGGGTTTCGGTGTGATCGCGGTGGCAGACTGCCCGTGCAGCCACCGCAACTCCGCCGCCGACAAATCTTTCGCCGTGTAAATGCATATGGGTAGGTTGCGCGTGGCCGGGTTTTCCCGCAATTTGCCCACCAGTTCAAAGCCCGACATTCCCGGCATCGTCAAATCCACAATCGCCACATCGGGAAGCTTCTCCGCCACCATCCGCAGCGCTTCCTCCCCTGACCCCGTGGTCCGCACGTTGAATCCCCGCGGCGTCAGCACCGCCACGATGCTCTCCCGCGCCTCCGCCTCGTCGTCCACCACCAGCACATCCATGATCTCCTTCTTCGTCTCCGCCCGCACGCGGGCCAGCGCCGTCAATAATTTCTCCGCGCTCACTGGCTTCACAAAAAATTCCGACGCGCCCAGCGACAGTCCCAAGGGTCGCTCATCCGTCACCGAGACAATCAACACGGGTATGTCGCTGGTGGCTTGTGTCGCCTTCAATCGCGCGAGCACATCCATGCCATTCGCGTCCGGCAGCATGATATCCAGTGTAATCGCCGCCGGGCGCAAATTTCCCGCCATCTGCAAAGCTTCCTCGCCCGTGCCCGCGTGGGCCGTGTCGTACCCACCCGCCGTCAAATGCTCGCACAATAAATGGCAGGCATGCATATCGTCCTCCACCACCAATACCAAGGGCCTGGCGTTGGTCGGCGCCGCGCCATTTCGCGTGATGGGGGTCAATTTTTTCACATCAATTTTCACCGGTTTCACTGGCGCGGAGGGCGGTTCGGCTTCCGCGGGCAGGCCTGCTATCGGCAACAACACGACAAATGTACTGCCGCGTTTAACCGCCCCCTGGCTCTCCGCCCAGATCCCCCCACCATGCAATTGCGCCAATTTGCGCGTCAGCGCCAAACCCAGGCCCGTGCCTTCCTGTTGCCGCGCATAGGTTGAGTCCACTTGTTCGAATTCCCCGAATATCCGCTCCAAATCCTCCGCCGCAATGCCTATGCCCGTGTCCGTCACGGTCAACCGCAGCCAGTCCCCCGGCAACGGCGCACCCGGAGTGGCTCCTGTCGGCCCACCCCGCTCCGGGCACTTGGGCTCCACCACTTTTTCCGCCTGTAGCGTCACGCGCCCGCCTTTCGGGGTGAATTTCACCGCGTTGCTCAACATGTTATAAATGATTTGTTTGGCCCGCACCGGATCCAGCCGCGCCGCCAGCCCCGAATTTACCGGGCCCACTTCCAGGACGACCCCTTTGCGCTCCGCCAAGCCGCGCGCCAGAATTGCGCTTTCCCGCACCAGCGACGAGACCATCGTCCGCTCCTCATCGAGATGCATTTTCCCTGCTTCAATCTTGGCCAGATCCAGCAAATCATTGATGAGCAGCAGCAGATGCCGTCCGCTCATCTGGATATTTCCCACGTACTGCTGCTGCTTTTCGTTCAACGCGCCAAACAATTTATCCGCGAGAATTTCCGAAAATCCAATGATGGAGTTCAACGGCGTCCGCAGCTCGTGACTCATGTTCGCCAAGAATTGGCTCTTGGTGGTGGAGGCCGCTTCCGCCCGCGCAAACGCCTCGCGCAATTCAATCTCCATCCGGTTGCGTTCAGTGATATCCTGGGAAAGCCCACCCAGCGCGTAAATTTGTCCTTGTCGGTCGCGCAGCGGGAATTTCAATGTGCGGTAAGTGCGCCGCACGCCGTCGACACCTACGGCTTCGTAATCCAACTCCTCCGTTTTGCCGTCCACCAGCACCTTGCGATCCTCCCGTAAAACTGTCTCGACGCGCTCCGGGGTGAATAAGTCCTGCGGCAATTTTCCCAAGCAGTCTGCTGGCTTCACACCCAATAAGTTCCCCATCGGCGCATTCACTAATAGATAACGACTTTGTTTGTCTTTGAGAAAGATGCCTTGCGGGGCATTGTCCACAATCCCTTGGAGTTCGCCGGACTTTATGGCCAGTTCCTCCTCCGCGGTCCGCCGGGCCCGCAATTGCCGCATAATCAGCCAACCCGACGCCCCCAGCACTGCCAACCCCACCACGCTCGTGGCCAGTGCCGCCCCAATGCTCAACCGCACTTGTTGATCATTGGCCAATTGCCGTTGCACCAGCAATTCATCCTCCGCGCCCCGCATTTGGGTGACCAGTACGCGGATTTCGTCCATCACACGCTTGCCGTCGCCCTGAGTCACATAGGCCGCCGCCGCTTCGTAACCACTTTTCCGCCGGGCGTCGCCAGCTTCATTCATGCTCGCGATCTTGCTTTGCAACAATTGCACCAAATGCTGTTCCCGGGCCAACTGCTCCGGATTATCGCTCAACAGCCCTTGCAACTTCGTTTCTCGCTCGTTCAATTCTCCTTGCGCATTCGCATACGGTGCGAAAAAATCATCATTCCCGGAAATGATATATCCCTGGAGCGCCGATTCCCATCCCTCCACCAAGGCGAATATCCCATTCACTTGCGCCTTCACCTCCTCCGAATGCGCCACCCACCCCGCCCCCGTGTTCATGTTGGAAATGCTGTAAATCGAGCCACATGCCATCACAATGAAAACACATCCCGCGAACAGGATGCTTGCCGCCATTGTTCGGTCCAAGGAAGCTTTCACGGCATATTGCGGCACCGGCCATGTGGATTCATGTCCAACGCGCGTTTGAATTCTACCACACCCCCCACTTTCCGCCACCTTGTCTTTAGCGCAGTTATTCCCTAGTTATTCCACTTTAACCGCTTTTTACTTACTAAAATAATGTGAACAACTTCCACTTTTTACACATTTTTGATTTTGTAAACATCAGGTTTAGAGTAACTTATATAATAAATTAAATGCATACTTCTTCGTCTTACTGCCTACCAATATTCTTAATGGGGTAAACACCCCATATTACATTTCAAAATTGAAACCGTTTTTCCTCTCTGTTGCTCAATTTCCCCCCATGCCCCCCCCCGCGCCCATTGCTTCCGGTTCCTCAGAGGGCCCTAGTTCCCCCTCACGGATCAAGGAGAAGTTACGCCGCCTTCCGCACCGCCCCGGCGTTTATTTAATGAAAGACCGTTTCGGCGCCATTTTATATGTTGGCAAAGCCAAGGACTTGAAAAAACGCGTCTCCTCTTATTTCCAGCGGGGCCGTCGCACCCATTTCGACCAGCCCAAAATTGCGGCGATGATTTCCCTCGTGCGCGACCTCGACACTATTGAAGTCCGCTCGGAAACCGAAGCCCTGCTCCTCGAAGGTAAACTGATCAAGGACTTTCGACCTAAATACAACACCGACTTTATCGACGACAAACGCTTTCTCCTCGTCCGTCTCGACGAACGCGAAAATTTTCCGGCTTTCCGCCTCACCCGCTTGCGCCGCGACGATGGCGCGCGCTACTTCGGCCCGTTTGCCAATAGCGGCCTGCTGCGCAAAACCTTGGCCGAAATGCGCAAACAATTCGGTATTCGCCTCGGCGACGCGCCCAATCCCATTCCGTTGCCCGATTCCGACCACTTTCAGCTCTACGGCGACGTCCGCGCGGAAATTTACGGCCACCCCAACGAGATTACTATTGCCGATTACGCCGCCCGCCTGCGCCCCGCCGTGGAATTTCTAGAGGGCAAAGCCCGCGCCTGGTGCGCCACCATGCGCGACCAAATGCTTGCCGCCGCGGAAAAACGCCAATTCGAACGCGCCGCGCAGCTCCGCGACCTGCTCCAGGCCATCGAGCTCACCACCGCCAATGCCACGCGCGACCGCCGCTTCATCCGCGCCCCACGGCAAAAAAATCCGCAAGCCGCCGAAGGCGCGCGCCAACTCGGCGAGACGCTTTCCCTCGCGGCCCCGCCGCGGACCCTGGAGTGCTTCGACATCTCCCACATCTCCGGCGAATTCGTCGTCGCCGCCATGTCCCGCTTTGTCGATGGCGCGCCCGACAAATCCGGCTACCGCCTCTTCCGCATCCGGGGCGACATTGGCAACGACGACTACCGCGCCATGGAACAAGTAGTCGCCCGCCGCTATTCCCGGCTCCATGAAGAACACAAATCCTTTCCCGACCTCCTCGTCATCGACGGCGGCCAGGGCCAGATTCACGCCGCGCTCAAAGCATTCCTGGCTTGTGAACTTACACCCCCGCCACTTGTCGGCTTGGCCAAAAAAGAGGAAACCATCATCTTTCCCGACGACCGCGCCGACCTGAAACTCCCGCCCCACTCCCCTGGCCTGCAACTCCTCCAACGCCTGCGTGACGAAGCCCACCGCTTCGCCAACACTTACAACGCCAAGCTCCGCTCCAAAAAAATCCGCGAAAGCTTGCTCGACGATTTTTCCGGCTTGGGCGAAAAACGCAAAGCCGCGCTCCTGACCCGCTTCAAAAACCTCACCCGCCTCCGTGC
>DATHOB010000334.1:0-3052 GCA_035485355.1 Opitutales bacterium
GGGCCAGGCGATTGATCCCCTCGGACTGCCTTCCGCCGACCTCGCCTGCCCCCATTGCCGCCGCCGCCTGCCGCCGGGTTTTCTCGAAGTGCCGCAGTTCATCTTCTCCATTGTGGGCGCGCCGAGCGCGGGCAAGACGTATTATTTGTCGGTATTATTAAAAGTTTTACAGCAAACGCTCTTTCGCGAATTTGGCTTGGTGCTCAAGGACGGCGACCCGACGGGCAACATGCTCCTCAACCAGATGAAGAACCGTCTCTTCTCCGCCAGCCGCCCGGAAGAGGCCATTTTGGCGAAAACGGCATTGGAAGGCGCGATGTATGAACGCCTGCCCCGCTATGGCCGCATGGCCGCCCTGCCCCGCCCCTTCGCCTACGCCGTCGGCCGCGCGGTGCCCGACGGCAAAAGCGCGCCGGACGCCGCCGACCACTCCACCGATTGCGCTGTGATTTTTTATGACAATGCGGGCGAGCACTTCGAGCCTGGGGTGGACTTGGAGGACTCGCCCGGAGCGCTGCACGTCGCCAGTTCCGCGACCATCTTTTTCCTCTTCGACCCGACTTCGAATTTCGGTTTCCGCAAAATCCTCACCAGTTCGACCGACCCACAGCTAGCCCAAAGCACCCGCCTCGACCAACAGGACAGCATCATGGCGGAAATGGAAATTCGGGTGAAGCGCCTGCTGGCGCTCGAACCCTCACGCAAAATTGATGTGCCCCTCGCCATTCTCATCGGCAAATGCGATGTGTGGAAGCACCTCGTGCAATGGGATGCGTTCAAAAACCCGCTCCGCGACGGCAAAGTGGACCACGCCATTGTCGACGCCAACTCAAACCTCTTGCGCGAATTTGTAATCCGGGTGGATCCGGCGATTGTCGCCCATGCCGAGGGCTTGGCGCGCACCGTGCGCTACTTCCCCGTCAGCGCATTCGGGCATTCCCCCGCGCGCATCGAAAGCGGCCCTTCCACTGGTTTGCTCGCACCCGACCCCAAACGCATTGAGCCCATTTATCTTGAAATTCCCACGCTTTGGTCACTGTCGCGGTTGATGCCGCAACTTGTACCGGCCGTTTAACTTTTCCCATCCATGGCGCGGCAACTCGTGTTCACCAGCGCCCCACAGGGGCTGACCCCCGGACGGACGGGCTATTGCACCGTCGCCCGGCATCGTGACTTGCGCGAACGTCTGGTTCCCATCCTCGAAAGCCTCAGTGTCTATCCCTCGGATTGGAAACCTTCGCCGGTCATATGTGTGTTCCGGATGGTGGATGTTGGCGGAACCCAATTTCCCGTGCTTAGTCGACTGGTAGATTCCGGCTATGATTACACCAGCCGTAATCATTACCTCGCCCACCACCTGGTGCTCGACCCGAATGAGAGTGAATTCGCGCCCACCCCGGCGGATATATTTTTGCGCTGGCCAGGCTGGCTGAACAAGTGGACGGGGGACGCCCGCTGGATGGACGAACGCGACCTCGTCAACCTCAACACCCTGCCCTCTGCGCCCACCCCGGCGCTGCCGGCCCTCGCCTGGCAGAGCCTGGCAGGCGATCCGGGAAATGCCGTCCATTTACTAGATGGCAATCTACCCGGAAATCGTGTGCTCCGTTGCGCTGCGGGACGTGAAAGCGAAATACTTTACCTCTATCGCGAGTCGGCGGCATTGTTGCCCGCCGCGGAACGCTGGCGCACGGAATTCACCAATTGCCTCCAACCTGCCGAACCCGCTTCTTCATTTCATTGGGTGGGAGTGCGCGCTGGCTCTCCCTCGGACGCCATCGCCAGCCGCTCCGGCGTCGTGTTTGATCTGACCAAGCCAGAAGCTCTCCCGCGCGTCCCAGATAACGTGACTGTGCGCATGGCCCGTGGTTTGGCGTCCATGCCCACCAAGCGAGTTGCGGCCACCGCATCAGTATCGCGCAAAGATGCTTCCGCACCTTCGCCATTGCCGACACTCGAAACCGCCGCGCCTACTCCGATTCAGGCCCCCAAACCCGTAGCATCCAAACCTCGCAATTATTGGATTTGGGGTGGCATCGCCGGGGTGATCGCGGGAATTGCCGCCACTGCCATGATTCTGGCCCCGGATTCCGGCCCGCAATATTTACCCAACCGCCCAACTACGGTTTCCCCGGTTTCGCCGAATAATTTTTCCAGCCCGTCAAACACCGCTTCCTCGCCGACCACCACCACGGCATTTCCCGCATTAACGACCGCCACCACCGCCGTGGGGAATGAACAGGCATTGTTGGAAATCCAACAACTTGCAACTAGTGGGAAATATCTCGATGGCTTGGCCAAATGGAGTGCATTCAGCGCCGCCACGCCCGATTTGGCCCAGGCGCATATTGATTTTTTAAACAACCAACTGCTGCCCGGCGCGCGCAAGGAATGGATGGAAGATATCAACCAAATCAGTCTGCAATTGAATGCTGGCACGAGCAAACGGGCCGAGTTGGAGGCACGACTTTCCGTCCTGCAGTCCTCAGCCCGCGAATGGTCATTTCCCAATCCGGACGAAATGGAAACCGCCGCGAAACGCGTTGCCACCATATTGCAATTCCTGAGCCAGATTCCCGAGGTTCCTGTGTGGATCGTGGATAATTTCACCCCGGCGGGAACCGGCCCCGACTACGAAGATGTGTCCGCCACCCTCGAAATTCCCGACTTGGTCCAACTACTCTCCTCTGCGACGGGCAAATTCCAAATTTCCGCCGCCCCCGCGACGTCCATCATCCTGCCACCGGCGGATTCGTGGTTCAATTTCAACGTGCTGAACGTGGATTTCGATGCGGGAAATTATTTGATCCTGCATGATAGCTCGCGCGGGGCCGCGGGTGGGCGCTACCTGCAATTGGACCACACCGCACCGGGAACAGTTAGAATTACCTGGCGGTTGTTTCAACCAGACAGCAATTTTTTTAAACGCTTCCCCGCCAATGCGCCACTGCGCCCCATCAGCCGGGAGTTATGGTTGCGATTCACCGCCGAACCACCGCTGACCTCATTCGATTTGCTGCTGCGGCGGCAAGACAACTTTGCCATTGAGGCG
>DATHOB010000335.1:0-2780 GCA_035485355.1 Opitutales bacterium
CGTTTCCGCGGAAATCAGGCAGTGCTCAATGGGCAAGAAGACCTGGGCAACGATTTTTAACTCCGTTTCGACCAACATATCGAGCGAGTGAAAGACCGCGCCTTCCGTCGAGTTTTCAATGGGTACGACGCCGTGATCGGCCTCGCCGCGTTCGACTGCGGTAAAAACATCCGGGATCGTGGCACAGGGTTGGAAACGCAAACTAGAGCCGAAATTTTTGAGTGCCGCTTGGTGGGTGAAGGTCGCTTCCGGCCCGAGGTAGGCAATGGCGAGTTCCTTCTGTAAACCAATCGAAACCGAGATGATTTCGCGGTAAATGGACTTGAGCGCCGCAGGCGTCAATGGGCCGGGATTGGCAGCGATCAGGCGTTCGAAGACGATTTCTTCGCGGCTAGGCACATACGTGTGCGCGCCTTGTTTTTGCTTCGCCTGCCCCACTTCGCTGGCCAGGCGCACGCGAGCATTGAGGCGCTCGATGATTTCGAGGTCCACCGCGTCGATCTGCTTGCGCAAGGAATCCAAATCCATGGGAAAGTTGGTTGGGAAAATGACGGCCTAACTCGCGGGAATATGCTGGGCATCCGCCTGGGCGACGGCTGCCGGCTCCTCGACCGGCAGGCCAACATCGCCATCTGAAAGCAATTGCTGCTCGCCTTCCGGCTCAATGGCCCGGCGGATCCATTCATTGAGTTGCGCGGGCGAAACCACGTCCGTCGCGGGCAATTCCTCGAGCGATTGAATGCCGCAGAATTCGAGGAATTTCGGCGTGCTTGCATATTGAATCGGGCGACCGGGCAAATCGGCCCGACCGGAAACAAAGACCAGTTCCAGTTCGAGGAGTCGATTCAGCGCGCTATCCACCGCGACCCCGCGCACAGCTTCAATCTCCGCGCGAGTGATGGGTTGGCGATAGGCGATAAGCGCCAACGTTTCCAACGCAGCCTGGGAAAGTTTGAGCGGCTTCGGGGCGTCACGCAACAGGCGCACCCAGTCCGCATACTCCGGCGCAACGGTGAGGCGAAAGCCCGACGGCCCTTGCACCAGACGGCAAATATCCCCATTGGATTCCAATTCCAGCGCGATGGAGTCCATGGCTTCGCGAATTTGCGTGGCAGTGAGGAGTGTGGGCACTTCCGCCATCAAGTCCTGCATAACCTCTTGCCCTGTGGGGACAGGGTTTTCGACGGTTTCGGTGCCGGCAGGCCACGTGGGTATGACGCTCGCGGGTACTTCAATGGTTGCAGGCGCGGCGTCGCTGCCTTCCACCGGATCTTCGGCAGAAGTTTCGATTTCCTCATGGTAGCGGGTTATGACCTCCTGGATGTCCTTGATGGACAGCGGCTCGGAAGTCGAAAGCAGCATGGCGCGCAGGATTTTCTTGAGATTGAATTCCATGGGTGGAAGTACCGGAGGCGGAAAGTGGTTGGGGGTGAAATCGTGGCGCAAACCCCGCAAGTGGGGCAACACTCAAATTTGGATTTAGCAAAGTCCCCAGTCTTGCACCGAGCTTGATTTTCCGCTTAATTCACCTTTTCCATGCCCAAGACCACTCCCTCCCTGCGCGCCCATTCCTCCCTCGTGGTGGATGGCACCGACCGCGCGCCGAACCGCTCCATGCTGCGCACCGTCGGCTTCAATGACGCCGATTTCAAAAAGCCCATTGTGGGTGTTGCCTCGACTTGGGCGATGGTCACCCCGTGTAATATGCATATTGACGGGTTGGCCCGCGAGGCGGCTGCCGGGGCCGATGCCGCCGGGGCCAAACCGATTATCTTCGGCACCATCACCGTGTCGGACGGCATTTCCATGGGCACGATGGGGATGCGCTACTCGCTCGTCTCCCGTGAGGTCATTGCCGATTCCATTGAAACGGTTACTGGCGCGGAAGGATTTGACGGCCTAGTCGCCATCGGCGGGTGCGACAAAAACATGCCGGGTTGCCTGATGGCCATGGCGCGTCTTAACCGGCCATCCGTCTTTGTTTACGGCGGTACTATTTTGCCGGGCATTTACCGCGACAAGCCGGTGGACATCGTGAGCGTGTTCGAGGCTGTCGGCCAGTGCGCAGCGGGTAAAATCAATGAAAAGGAATTGCACGAAATCGAAAGCTGCGCGATTCCGGGCCCCGGCTCGTGCGGTGGGATGTACACCGCCAACACCATGGCTTCGGCCATTGAAGCGCTGGGGATGAGCCTGCCCAACAGCTCGGCGCAACTCGCTGTATCCAAGGATAAAATTGGCGACTGCCAGCGCGCCGGCGCGGCAGTAATGAATTTGCTCAAGCTCGGCCTGCGCCCACGCGACATCATGACGAAGAAGGCGTTTGAAAACGCCATCACCGTGGTCATCGCCCTCGGCGGCTCGACTAATGCCGTACTGCACTTGATCGCCATGGCCCACGCTGCGGAAGTGAAGCTCGGCCTTGATGATTTCACTCGCATCGGGAAAAAAGTGCCGGTGCTGGCCGACCTCAAACCCAGCGGCAAATATAATATGGCCCATTTCTCCCGCATCGGCGGGTTGACGCCGCTCTTGAAGATGCTGCTTGATGCGGGGCTGCTGCACGGCGACGTGAAGACCGTGACCGGCAAAACCATGCGCGAGAATTTGGCGAATGTCGCCCCCTACCCCGCCGGGCAAGATGTCGTTTATTCGCTCGACCGCCCCATCAAGCGCGACAGCCACTTGCGCATACTTTATGGCAACCTCGCCCCGCAGGGCGCGGTGGCGAAAATCTCCGGCAAGGAAGGACAAAAGTTTTCCGGCAAGGCGATCATCTT
>DATHOB010000336.1:0-6196 GCA_035485355.1 Opitutales bacterium
CGAGAATACTCATCCTCCAAGTCGCTCAAATCGCCCCACACGCCGCCTATCGCGAATTCGGCCAGCAATTGCCACCGCGCGGCCAGTTCGGGATGTTCCAGTTCCGCCGACTCCATTTGTGATTTCAGCGCGGCCTCCGCATTGAGCAAGGTGAGCGAAACTTCGCCCGCGCCCAGCGCCTTCAGCGCCAACGCATAGAGCGCGAGTTGGATACCCTTACCTTTCGCAAGGCGTATCAATGTGAGCGGCTTATCCATCCCGGTTTTGAAATCCAACAACCAAGCTGGAACGCCGACCAAACTTCCACCCGCCAACGAGACGCTGCGGGGAAACATTACCAAATCCATGCGCCCGGTCAGCGGAATAGATCCCGTAATTCCCGGCAATGCACATTGCAAATTCGGCGGCAATTCCGCCTCGGCCAACGCATGCGACCACCCCGGCTGTTCGGACAGCGTGAAAATCCAATGGTTGGCTAGGCGCGCGGCCTCCCCACTGGCATCCAGCCATGATTCGGGAAATTCGCGCCCGGCGGTTGTGAACGCCGATTCCGTGGCATCGCGAGCCTCTTGATGGCTCGCAGCGGAAATCTCACGCCATGTGTCTTGATCCAGGATCAGGAAAGCCTCGAGAGAGTTTTCCGGCCCAGAGCGTGCCCAAGCATGCGCCCAGATGCCCACGCTGAGGCGCGTCGTGTCCTCCTCCGCCGGGTTCCAGCGCGGCGCGGCGCGCAGCATATACTTGAACCATGCCGCGCCCGGGCGTTGCATGGCCTCCTCCCAGGCTTTGCATGATAATCGCAGCGGCATCGTCGGTGGCGCGGGCAAACAAAATGAAAATTCATCGAACGCCGTGGTCGGATTCCGTCTGGTGGCAAAGGCCCGCGCAGTTTCGCGGGCATCGGGAAGTGCGGCTGCGGCAAAGGTTGCGGCGGATTTATTTTTAAAGTTTTCGCTCAGCGCTACACGGCAAATTTCCCGACGGACGCGACTGGCCGCGGCGAGAGCATCCCAATCCGCTGTTTCCGGCAGACGTCCAATCAGCAATTTTGCAACCGACCAAAAATATTCCGCCAATCGTGCGGGCCGGCCATCGGCGGGGTCGGCAAGCCGGGCGGTTAGCGCCAAGCCCTGCGTGGGCAAGCCCAGCAAACGCGCGAAATTAGCGCGCTCGAACCACCGCCGGTCGCCGGGAGTTTGCAACAGCGCATGGCCGGGAGCGACGGTCCAATGTCCCTCGCCCTGGGGGCCTTGCCGCAAGACTTTGCGGTTAAGTTCTCGCAGTTGCGAATCGTCCAACAACGGTGACTCGCGGATGTCATTGGGCCACTCGCCATGTTGCAACCCGGCGAGGATCAGATGCGTCCAAACCTGCGCGGCGGCACTCGCGGCATCCACAATTTGCAAGGGTGCCCATGGCTCGCGCCCGCGCCTATCGCGCGTGCGGCCCGGCACGCGCGTCACCGCCCGCACCCAACGTAACACAGTGGCGCGGGGAACCGGCCCCGCAAACACACCGCGCCCATTTTCCGCGCGGTCCCGCAGCATTTCCGGCTCCGCGGGCCAGCGCAACTTCTGCGATGCTTCGCCAATTTTTTCCAAAATATTTTCCCATGGGGCAGACTCTGGCAACCGCGGCCACGCGGTAAAAAAATCTTTCGCTTCGTTATCACCATAATTGACCACGCGCAACCACGCCGCCAGCACGGCGGGGTCGTCGCTCAGAGTTGCGCGTGCGGCCTCTTGCAGGGACTTTTCAATTTTCGCCGCATTGATTTCGGATAGCAAACCGCCTTGCCCCGCCGCCCGCACCCATGCGACCCAACCCGCCAGTCGGCCATTTTCCTGCCAATCAAGCCAGGCCTCGAACAACGTTTGCGCGCGGTCGCGCCCCGGCAGATGGCCGGGCGCATCATGGTGCGGCAATTCCAACGCGGCCAACCGCGCCGCGATCTCCTGCGCCAGCGGGCTGGCGACCGAACCGACGACAATTCCCACCCGCGGGGATTCATTCCCTTCGTCGCGCAAAAACGCCAGTGCCTGCCCCACCGTCAAATCCGCTTCCGCTTGCAGATTATCCGCCAGCCATAAATACGGTGTGATTTTTTTGGATGTAGATATTTTTTTGATTTTCGATTGAGCCAAAGGACGCGCCAACACCTCCGCCGCCAGCGGCGCAAACGGCACGGGCGGATCGACCGCCTCAAGCCATTCTCCCGTGCCCATAAATTTCTCCTCCCACACCCCAACCCAGGCGGCTGAGGCAAGCTGCAATTCGTCCACCACATCAAGTATCAATTCGCATTTCGCGTAAGCGGCGGTCGCGGCTTCGAGCAGCGAGCGCAACGCCCAATCACCCGGGCCGAAGCCGATGGCGAGTAATTTATCGCCCAACGGCGGCAGCGCATTTTTAACCGCCGCCTCGCGCAATAATTTATCCGCACTGGCCGAAGTCAGCCACCCGGCCTTGGTGCGCAACTGGGCCGCGACCCCGGCCAGTTCCCGCGCGGCGGCATCGGGCAGCACTCCGGCGTCCCACCCAGCGCCTTCGAGCGCATCCAGCAATTCCTGAAAGGACGCGGAATCGGAGCCATAGGCGCGCGCCAGCAGATTATCCGGCAAACGTGCGGCGGCTAATTCGAGCAGCAAGTGCAAATCCTCCCGCAAAGCGACGCGACGCAACGGGCCCGGCAATGTGCCTAGGGCGTTGGTGCGCAAACGCCCCGGAGTCAGCCACTCGACACCCAAAATCGGCAGTTCCGCCGAGACCGCCCCGGCCTTGAGCGCGGCAATCCACGCGGCATTGGGTGCGAGCACCGCGCGGCGCTCCCGCCAATTCGCACCATTAGCCCGTAACCATGGCTCCGCCGCCCCGGCCCAGGCAGCGGCGGGATGGTTGGATATCTGCAAACAGGTGAGCACCGAGGATGAGTGTGGAGGGCGAAGGGTGGCGTGTGGAGTTCAAAATCACCCAGTTCATCCTGGAACCTGCAATCTGTGGCCAAACATCACATTCTCCACTTCGGTATGAATCCTGCTCAGGCCAAAGACCTCCTTAAAAATGGGCTATTTTTGCCGCTTGCAATCCCGCGGGCGGGTCGCTTATTAAAAGGGCAGCTTCGCCCGGTCGCGTTGGCCGGACGGGACATATCATCCTCATCGTTTTCCCACCATGGACGTAGATTCCTCCTCAAAATCCGGCAGCTCGATGCTGCCCCTTGGCATCGCAATCTTCGGCACCGTCCTCGGCGCCATCGGGTTGATTATGTCCTTTAGCAACAGCGGCAAGGTATCCAAGCTGCAGAGCGACCTCACGCAGGCCCAGACGGACATCGCCACGGCCAAGTCCGAGGCCGACACGGCTTCCGGCCTTTCCGCCAAACTTAACGACACGGCGGGCAAAACAGACCAAGTTTACACCTACGTCCAGCAGATGGCCGGAGTCGTTAAACAAGACCACGATGACGTGACCACACTCAAGGACACCGTGACCAAACTTGGCACCCGCACCGTGGCCGCAACCACCGCCAAAGGTGGCACTGCCACAACCCACGTGGTATCCGGCCAAGGCGGTACCTACGCCGTTGCCTCGGGTGACAATCTCTCCAGCATTGCGCGGAAATTTAATGTTTCCCTCAAGGCCCTTGAGGATGCGAATCCAGGCGTCGACCCGGCCAAATTACATATCGGTCAGGAAATCTCCATTCCAGGTTCTAAGCCAGCTTCCGGCGGCTCGGCGGCTCCGACTACGGCCACACCGACGACTGCCGCTACCACGGGGAACTAAGCGTCCGCCCATGGCTGAGCCTCCGCCCGCATCCCGGCCTCCGGTTGCCGGCGGTCACTCGATGCCTCCCGCAGCGTGGACTACGCTGGCGGAGAGCGAAGTCGCTGATTGCCGCATTTTTCGCGTCAAACGCCGCCGATTGCGCCATGCTAGTGATGGGCGCGAGGGTGACTTCACGATCATCGACGCGCCGGATTGGGCGATGACGTTGCCACTTACGCCGAAGAAAGAAATCATTCTCGTGCGGCAATGGCGCTTTGGTTCGGAAAGCCTATCCTGGGAACCACCCGGTGGAGTCGTGGAGCGTGGAGAGGACATCGTCGCCGCAGCCCAACGCGAATTGCTGGAAGAAACGGGTCACGCGGGAATGGGTGCGCGCTTACTTGCCAGTCCTTCGCCGAACCCCGCCATCCAAAACAACCGCGTTCATTTCATCTTCATTGAAAATTGCACCCCACGCCGGGCAGTGAATTGGGACTCGAATGAAGAATTGCAAATGGGCATTTTCCCGCTGACCGAAGTCGAGCAAATGATTCGTCGGGGCGAAATTTTCCATAGCCTCGCGCTGAATGCACTGCAATTTTTGTTTTTGCATTTGGCCGGTCCTCCGGTTGCATAATTTTTTATGAAACGTCTCACCCTACCCCATGCCACCCACGCCCCCGCTGCCGTCCTCGTAGTCGGCTCGGTCGCCTATGATGACATAATCACACCTCGCGCCAGCGGCGAACGCATCCTCGGCGGCTCGGCCAGTTACGCCGCACTGGCGGCAAGCTACTTTGCCCCCACCCGACTCGTCGGCGTCGTCGGCCACGACTTTGCCCCGCATGATCTGGCCCGCCTGCGCGCGCGCGGCATTGACCTCGAAGGGCTGCAAGTAGACCAGACCGGCCCGACTTTCCACTGGAAAGGTCGCTACCACGAAAATTTTAATCGGCGCGACACGCTGGAGATCCACCTCAACGTCTTCGAGCGTTTTCGCCCGCAGCTGCCGGAAATTTATAAACAGTCCGAATACGCTTTGCTCGGCAACATCCACCCCGCGCTGCAACGCCATGTGCGCGGCGCACTGGGGAAAAACGTTTTCGCCGCGGCGGACACGATTGATTTGTGGATCAAGACTACGCACGAGGAACTGCTGGCGCTGCTGCTTGAACTGGATTTGTTCGTCATCAACGACACGGAGGCGGAAATATTAACCGGCGAATCCAATCTCATCCGCGCCGGGCACGCCCTGCGCGCTAAAGGCCCGCGCATCGTCATCATCAAAAAAGGTGAGCACGGCGCGTATTTGTTTCATCCGGATGGCTTGTTTGCGCTGCCGGCGTACCCCGTCGTCGAATTGAACGATCCGACGGGTGCAGGCGATTCCTTTGCGGGTGCTTTGCTCGGCGCGCTGGCCATTCTCACTGGCGCAGGCAAACCGCCCAAGCCGACGTTTGCGCAAATCAAAGAGGCGATGGTGTTTGCCACCGTGGTCGCGAGTTTGACCGTCGAAGCCTTTTCTTGCGACCGGCTCGAATCGGCGGGCGTCGCAGAAATTGAAAAACGCGCGCATGAATTGCGGGCAATGGTGAGATTGTAAAGCAAGAGGAAGAAGGAAGGAGACAGAATTCAGGAGTCGGGAAACGAGAATAAGCAGCTTCATGCTGATCTCTGAATCCTGAATTCTATCTCCAGATTTCTGACTCCTGTCTCCTGCCTCCTGCCTCCTTCCTTCTGCATCCTTGTCTCCTGCCTCCTGTCTCCTGTATTCTGTCTTCTTAGCATGTTCCACACTGCCCTCATCGAGACCCTCGGCCGGCAGGCCCGCGCGGCATCGCTCGCGTTGGCCACGGCCGACACATCGCGCAAAAACGCCGCGCTGTTGCGCTTGGCGGAGTTGCTGCATGAGCGCGCGGATTCCATTCTCGCGGCGAATGCGAAGGACATCGCCGCGGCGAATGCCGCCGGATTGGCCAAGCCGATGGTGGAGCGGCTGGTCTTGAATGCAAAACGGCTGGATGCCCTGGCCGAGGGCGTGCGCCAAATCGCCGCGCTGCCCGACCCGGTGGGCGAGGAATTGGAGCACGTCACGCGGCCCAATGGGCTCGACATCCGCAAGGTGAGCGTGCCCATCGGCGTGATCGCCATCATTTACGAATCGCGGCCCAACGTCACGATTGACTGCGCCGTGTTGTGCCTGAAATCCGGCAACGCCTGCATTTTGCGCGGCGGCAAAGAAGCGTTTGAGACGAACACCGCCCTCGCCGCGTTGTGCAGCGAAGCGCTCGCCGCCACCGGGCTGCCCGTGTATGCCATCCAGCTCGTGCCGACTTCCGACCGCGCCGCGCTGGAACCGTTGCTCAAGCTCGACCAATATATCCACTGCATCATTCCCCGCGGTGGCGAGGCGTTGATCCGATTTGTC
>DATHOB010000337.1:0-9714 GCA_035485355.1 Opitutales bacterium
CGAGTCCGTCGCGCACACTCTCGTGGACAACGTGAGCAAGAACGGCAACTTGCTCTTGAATATTCCCCTGCCCGGCAACGGCGAACCGGACGCGGACGAACTCAAATTCCTGACGGATTTCACGGCCTGGATGGACATCAATTCCTCTGGCATTTATGCCACCCGCCCCTGGAAGATTTTCGGCGAAGGCCCGGCCACGAAGAGTAATTTTACCGCGAAAGATTTCCGCTTCATGCAAAAGGATGGTGTGCTGTATGCGTTTGGCATGGGCTGGCCCGACGACGGCAAGTTTACCATTACCTCGCTGGCCGAAGGTTCGCCGCAGGCCCCGGGTAAAATTGAGCGGGTGGAAATGCTCGGCATGACCGAACCGCTGAAATTCACCCGCGATGCCACCGGCTTGGTCATCACCGTGCCCGAGCAGAAAGTTGGCAACTACGCTTATGGCTTGAAAATCAGCGGCAGTGGCTTGACGGTGTAAACTTGCATTTCCCATGACTCCCGACGACAACTCTCACAATAAAGTTAAACAATACCGAGTGAAGGAATTGGTTCTCGGGATATTGCTCGGTTTTTGCGCAATGGGTTCATCGGTGCTGTATGTGGTTTTCCTGCGCGGCACACTTGGCTGGCCATGGGTAGTGGTGCTCGTGGCCTTGGAATGGCTGGTGATGCTGTTTGTGTTTCTTATCGCCACGCGCCAGATGCGCCGGAGGAAGTGAGAAATTGACGGGCCGCTCTCCGCTTGCCTTTGGTTCGGCATTCGGGTTTCGTAAGGGTAATTTTTAGCATTCATGGAGCCACTTGCCTACCCGTTTCTGCGCGACACCTTTGCGCACCAGCCGCTTTTCCAGGACAAGACCTGGCGGCTGTCGCCCACGGCATGGCCCCTGACGTCGGCGCAAATCACCGATTTGGAGCGCATTGGCGAGGCTTGCTTATCCTTTCTCCGCGCATTGGAGATTCTCTATACCCGTTCCTGGCAGGGGAAAAATTTACTGCGCAACCGCGAATTGCTGGCGCCGTGGGTTGCGGGTTATCTCGACCGCGGCAAGCCGGAGCGGCTTATCGCCCACCAGCGCCACGCCGCCACAAAAAACAAATTTCCCGTGGTGCTGCGCCCGGACTTACTGCTGACGGAAGAAGGTTTTGCCCTCACCGAAATTGACGCCGTGCCCGGGGGATTGGGACTCACGGCATTTCTGAACCGTCTGTACGACCAACCCGGCGCGAATGTCCTTGGCGCGAAGGATTTGTTGGTGGAGGAATTTTACCACTCGCTCGCCGTTCTCGCGCCGAACAAAGCCGAACCCGTAATTGCCGTTGTTGTCAGCGACGAAGCGGCGACCTACCTGCCCGAATTCACCTGGCTGGCCGCGCGTTTGCGCGAGCGGGGCAAGCGCGTCCATGTCCTGCACCCCGCGGAAATTATGCCGCTGGGCTCGACCCTGTGCGCACCGGTGGACGGCAATCCGGTGCAAATCGATGTGCTTTACCGTTTCTTCGAGTTGTTTGATTTGGAAAATGTGCGCACGGCCAACTTCATCATCGCAGCGGCCGAAGCCGGAGAGGTTGTTGTCACCCCGCCCATGCGTTCGTTTCAGGAGGAAAAACTGTCGCTCGCGCTGCTGCACCATCCGCAGTTGGAGGATTTCTGGCGGGAGAATTTGCCGCGTGGTTCGTGGCCGGTGTTGAAAAAATTGGTGCCTCACTCATGGGTAGTGGATCCGGTGGAATTGCCGCCCAATGCCGTGCTCGACGCCCCGTGGGTCGCGGGCAAGCCCATCCACCGCTGGGAGCAACTGGCCGAAGCCTCGCAAAAGGAGCGCAATCTCATCCTCAAAGCGAGCGGCTTCCATGAAACCGCATGGGGCGCGCGCTCCGTCGTGCTCGGGAGCGATGTGTCGCGCGATGAATGGCTCGCCGCACTGCGCAATGCGTGCGCCATGGCCCCCAAAACTTTGCATGTGTTGCAAGATTACAAGAAACCCATGCGCCTGAAGCACCCGGTCTACAATCCCGAGGGCCAACTATACGAAATGGAAGGCCGCCTGCGCCTTTGTCCGTTTTATCTCGTGCGGGAGGAAAAAGTTCACCTGGCGGGTTCGCTGGCCACTTTCTGCCCGGCGGACAAAAAGATCATCCACGGCATGAAGGACGCCGCGATGCTGCCGAGCGCGATTACGGAGCCAGCGGCGGTTCCGGCAGTTTGACGGGATTCTCCCACTTCGCCAAATAGGCCGCGGCCTGCTCGCCCAATTCGACGCGGTTTTTCACCTTCTCCAGCGTGCCGCGCAGCATGGCCGCCTCCGGCATGTCGGTTACCATGCTTTTAAAAATCGCACGCAAGCCGCCGAGGTTGGCGGTGGCCGGGTCGCGGCCTTCAAAAGCGATGCGGTCATCGGCATAGCGCAGCATCGAGGCCCAGCGCTCGGCCAGCGTGGGTGGCGGCGCGGGCGGACGGCCTTCCAGGCCGGCCTTGAGCTCACGAAATATCCACGGGTAGCCCAATGCCGCGCGGCCAATCATCAACCCCGCCAGCGCGGTGTCTCGCCGCAACTGCGCGGCCATTTCCGGTGTGTCCACGCTGCCATTGCCAAGAACGGGAATGGCCACCGCCTCAGCCACTTCCACAATTACTTTCCAATCCGCGCCGCCCCGGTAGCCCTGTTCCTTCGTGCGGCCATGCACCGCCAAAGCCTGCACACCCGACCCTTCCAGCCGCCGCGCGGCCTCAGGAGCGACAATGGAACGCTCGTCCCAGCCGATGCGGATTTTCGCGGTCACAGGTATATCCACGGCATCCACCACCGCAGCGCCAATTTTCTCCAGCAAGGGTAAATCGCGCAGCAAGGAGGAACCGGCATTGCGGCAGGTCACTTTGTCCGCCGGACAACCGAAATTGATGTCGATAAAGTCTGGGTGCAGCCGGGCCACAACCATGCGCGCGGCTTCGGCCATGATTTCCGGCACGCCGCCGAAAATCTGCACCCCCAACGGGCGCTCGGCCGCAGTAAACCGCAAATCCTGCCAGACCGCCTCCGTGCCACGCACAAGGCCCTCCGCATTGGCGAATTCAGTGACGAGGACATCCGCACCCTGCTCCTTGCACTGGCGGCGGAAAGGGCTATCGGTAAAGCCCGCCATTGGTGCAAGGTAGAGCGGAAACCGGCCCGTGCCGAACCATGGCAGCGCAGATTTTTTCGTCTCACATGGAGCAAGTTCGAGCATGGTTTATGCAATTTTATCCACGAATGGATAAAATTTCTACCCGGTCAGCCCATCGAGCGCTTGGGCAAAGGCGGCGACATCACGTGTGAGCCCGCGTAGGCGACGGCGTAAATCGCCATCCTCAGCCAATTGCTCGTCGGCGAAATCCTGGGCCGTGGCATAGACAAAGCGCGGGGCTATAACGCAGCGGAAATCCAGCATGAGGCTGTTGGCGAAAGGCATAACACTCATATAGCTACCGGGACCGCCTGCCGCACAAATGAAGCCAACCACCTTGCCTGTCCAGGCCTCGCCACTCAACTCGACCAAATTTTTGGCAGCGGCGTTGATATCGTAATTATACACGGGCACGGCAAGGATAATGCCCTGCGCGGCACGGATTTTCTCCGTCAACGTGACGACCGCAGGATGGCCATAGGAACCGTCGCCATCGCACACCGGAAGGTTGAGCGGCTCGAGCGCGACCAATTCCGCGTCACGGCCCTCGGCGACGCAATCTTCCAATGCCAAGCGCGCCAGTTGCGCGCTGCGGCTGGCGGGATTGAGCGAGCAACTGAAAATCAGCAGACGCATAGGCACAATCTGCAATTAAAAAGGTTGTTTTACGACCCAAAAAATGAACCCCGGCTGCGGAAGCAACCGGGGTTCGATTGCGGAATTATAATAAATTCCGCGTGCCAATGGCCGTCAAATCAAGGACCGGTCGGAACCGATGCATTTTGCGGATTGGTGATGGTTGGGTTGGTGGTGGTCGTAGTTCCGCCGTTCGGGGTAGGCGTTGTATTGGTTGCCGTTCCAAGCGTGGCTGTGGTAATGACATTGCCGCCAGAGTCCATGAGGGTAACGGGAGCAGTCGTGGCCGGAACCGAGACGGGAGGCTGCTGGGCATTGCCTTGTAATGTATTGGCTTCATTCACAATGGCTGCCAGATCATTGGCCATGCCTTGGGAAGTCGCCACGTTAACACTGGCACCGGTAATAGCACCACCGGTGATTTGGCCCGTAAGTGGGTCAACGGTTAAATTGATGGCGATTTGCCCATTGGTGCCAATTCCCAGTGCGTTCTGATTGTTAACGGTAGTGGTAGTACCACCTTGGGTGGAGATAGTGGACGACACTGACGGAGTGAAATTGACCGAGCCAACAACACAATTGGCAACAATAGAGGTGATTTGACCAGCGGCATTACGCACGATGGTGATGTCAACGATCGTGCCGCGAATACCGGCTGAACCTGCCGGAGTGTTGACCGTGAACTTGGAACCATCGGCTGTGTCGAGCTTTTTGACTTCGCCTTGGAGCGAGCCGTCGCTGAGCTTCAGCGTCGTCTCGGACTTGCTGGGATCTTTGGTCAGGCGGAGATAGGTGCCTTCGGCAGCTTCGTCAAACTTGGCTTGCTGGAACTTGGTGACTTCCAAAGTGGTGTTTTCCTTGACCTTGAGGGTCGCGCCATTGGACAAAACCAGAAGGGCATTGGCACCCTTGTCGGCGTGGACGCTGGCACCTTCCTCGAAGGACTGCCCGCGCTTGAGGGCGGTCGTGGTGCCGTCCTTGGCGATTAAATTAACGTTGCCAACAACGATCATGGCTTGGACTTTGCCATTGGTCATATCCTGCGCGTGGGACACTTGCGGAAGCGCGAACAGACCCAACAATGCAGCGAGATAAACGAAGGGATGTTTCATGGTCATAAATATTTATAAAATGAGCCGAAAGGGGTTTAACGGGTATTTCCTTAAACCGAGCATATTTCTATCAATCCAACGTTCGTAACGCAAGTCAATTTTCAAAATATTTGTAAGATGTTTACCCTCGTTAGTTCATTTAGAAGACCCTAGACGGTTGAGCAATGTTTTTCAGCTTCGCTTTTGCGCAAAATATGCTTTTTATAGCAATGGCCAGCGGCAATTCTTGCTAGTAATCCGAGCTAGATCATCCTTATTTCCTAAATTTATTTACTCATTACCCCATGCCAAAAGCACAAATAAATCGTAACCTATTCTTGGGCATAGATATAGGTGGAACTGGCATCAAAGGCGGAATTGTGGATTTGTCCAAGGGCGTGCTAGTCGGCGAACGGGTGCGTATCGAAACCCCCCAGCCTGCAACGCCGACAGCTATTGGCGATGTGGTTAGCGCAATAGCCCAGCATTTTCAGTGGAAAGGGCCCGTGGGGTGCGGCTTCCCCGGCGTGGTACACCAAGGGCGCATCATGATGGCCGCGAATCTGGACGAGACGATGATAGGCGTGGACTTTGCCCGGCTGGTGCAGGAGCGCACCGGCTGCCCCGCTACTGTAATCAATGATGCCGACGCCGCGGGTCTGGCCGAAATCACCTATGGCGCGGGCAAAGGACGGCGCGGAGTCGTGCTGCTCATCACCGTCGGCACGGGCATCGGCTGCGGGTTTTTCTACAATGGGATATTGATTCCGAGCACAGAGCTTGGCCATGTAAAAATGAAGGACAAGGACACTGGAAAAATTTGCGACGCCGAGGACATCGTCTCCGACCGCGCGCGGCAAAAACATAATCTTTCCTGGAAACAATGGGCCAAGCGCTTTGATCGCTATTTGAAATATATTCACCGCCTCTTCTGGCCGGAATTGATCATCATCGGCGGCGGTGCGACGAAAAAGGGCGAAAAATTCATGCCACTGCTCACCGTCCCTTGCGCGACGGCACTTGCCGCTTTGGGCAATAATGCGGGCATCATCGGAGCGGCGGAGGCGGCCCGGCGGAACATGAGTAAGTGAGGATTGAAGCAGGAGTTTGCTGAAAAACTATTTCGCAAACGTTAAATCCACCCATACCAAACGGTGGTCGCTGGCGTCGGCGCTGGCCGGAATATCCTCAATGCCTCCCGGGCTTTTGCGCAGCGGCGCCAGCGCCGGAGAAAGCAAAATGTAATCCGACCGATCGTATTCATCGGCGCGGCCATAGGATGACGTCCATGTCTCGCCGTGGGAATCGGCATCGGGGGAAATCGTCAACAGCGGCTTGGCGTCGAGTTCGGTGAAGCGTTTGAGCGCCGGGGAATCGCGCGAATCATTGAAGTCGCCCACGACCGCGACGAAAGCGCCATTCGCGAGGGACTGCTCCTGACGGACGATGTTGCGCAGGGCGGTGGCCTCGCTGTCGCGTTGCGCGGCGCTCTGCGGATCGTCAGAGGATTCCGTGAGTCGGCTCTTTAAATGTACCACGTAAAGCGCCCAGGGTTGGCCGTTGGTGACAATGTCCACTTCGAGCAAACCACGGCTGACCTCCTTCGTCACCCCGCTGGATTTGTAAGTAATGCTTTCATGCGGATGCACGGCAGCGAGCGGCACACGGGAAAGGATGGCGACATGGCGATCCGGGTCGGGGCCATGGACCAGTACGGAATAGGTGTAAGTCAAACCTTCGCTGGCCAGATCGCGGCGCAGTTCCTCGAGCTCCGGCTCCAGGCCCATTTCCTCGAGGGCGAGGATGTCTGGATGGGCCGCGCAAATAACCGCGCGCAGGGCCGTTTTTTCCGTTTCCGGCTTGGGCCACTTGGGTTTGAATTCGCCGTCGATGCGTCGGTCAATCAAGTTGTAATTGCGGACGTTATAGGTGGCGAGCCGCAGCGTGACCGACGATGCGTTGGCGGGGGCGGTGGAGGCAATCGCCGCGGCAGTATGTTCGCTTTGGGAACAGGCGGAGGCAAAGCCCGCTAAGGCCAATAGCACCGTCACCAAAATTGGGCGAAAGTTTTTCACGGCATGAGCGGGTGGCAAAAAAATCATTCCAATAACGGCGCGCGCAAGGCGGATTCGCGCTCGATGAGGGTCGGGTGGGAATAATGGAAAAAGGAATAAAGCGGGTGCGGCGTCAGATTGCTGAGGTTTTTCTCATGCAGCTTGCGCAGGGCGGTGACGAGCGGAGCGGATTCGCCCAACGCGGCGCGGGCGAAGGCGTCGGCTTCGTATTCATGGCGGCGCGACCAGATATTGCCGAGCGGTTGGAGCCAGAACATTACCAAATCCGCGCTCAGCGCAAATAAAAGCAGCGCAGCGGGAACTCCGTCGGTCAGGTTAAATCGGAAACCGGAATAAAACCACTCCTGCCCGGCCAGCCACGAGACCAGCCACAAACCAGCCAGCGAAGCAAAGGCCGAAAGCGCCAGCATCTTGGGCACATGGCCTTTCCGGTAGTGGCCGATTTCGTGCGCAAGCACCGCTTCGAGTTCACGGGGGGTAAGCTGCGCAATCAGGGTATCATAAAATACAATGCGCCGGAATCTTCCGAAGCCGGTAAAGAACGCGTTCGAGTGGGTCGAGCGTTTGCTGCCGTCGATGACGTCTATCGCCGCACAACGAAAACCGGTGCGGCCAGCGAGCGACAGCAGCCGTTCGCGCAATTCACCCTCGGGCATGGGAGTAAGTTTGTTGAACAGCGGCATAATAAACCGTGGCGCCAACGCAACCATCACGAGTTGAAAGACCATTAAAGCCAACCACGCCCACAGCCACCACCACACCGGCTGCCAGTGAAAAAACCAGAGCACGAGACAGAGCAACGGGTAGCCGAGCACCAGACCAACCGCCGCGCCTTTTAATAAATCCGTCACCCATAATTGGGGCGTGCTTTTGTTGAAGCCAAAACGCGCTTCGAGATGAAATTGCGAGCGCCAGCTCCACGGCAATCCGGGAAGGGAAAGCATAATGGCGACGGCACATAACACCGCCGCCTGCCCCCATAGGGATGGGCCGAAAATGCCCGCGAGAAAATGATAAACCGGCGGAAGCAAGCCCGCACCGAGCCAGATGAACAGCCACGCAGCATCATACCAGCCCTGCCACTGGCCGAATGTATTTTTGGCGAGAGTGTATTCGACTGATTTCCGGTACGTGGCATCGTCCATCACTTCGCGCACACCTTCCGGAGGGGTCGCGGCGTTGGCGAGGACATGGCGGCGGTTTTGGGCGTCAAGCCAAGTGTCCGCCGCGACGCGCAAAGCCAGCAAAGCGGTGAATACGGTTAAAACAGTGGTCCAAGTCATACCGAAGATATTTAACCACGGATTACACGGATGTCACGGATGAGTTGCCTAATTTCTTATCCGTACAATCCGTGTCATCCGTGGTAAAACAACAACACAACCTGCCCTACCCTCGCGCCTTCTTTGAATGCAGGGCGATGCGGTTGCCCTCGGTATCGAGGATGATGGCGCGATAGCCGTAGGGGCCAATTTGTTCCTTGTCCACGAGGATTTTTCCGCGGGCTTTTTTAACCGCCTTGAGCGCGGCGTCCATCCGGCCATTGACACTGAGATAAACCAGCGGGCCGGATTTTGACGGCTTGTTTTCCTTTTTGGGAAAGACACACAGACAGCCGGAAACGTTGTTTCATGATGCGGCAACAGGCCGAACTCGAAACCGTGGTGCTTTTCATGGGTGACCTTCGCGCCGAGCATGGCGGTATAAAACTTGATCGCGCGATCGAGTTTGATGACGGGAATGTCAGTCCAGCAAATGGTGTTGTCGCTCATAATGGGCAATTGGTTGAAAGCCTGATTTTGGATTCTTCGCCAAAGTGCGCGATCAAAAAATGGTTTGGTCCTAATGCTTAATTCATAATTCCTACTTCTTAATTTTCTTATCCCCGTCCGCCGCGCGCCACAAATACCAAGCCGCCAAGGTGCGGTGGGGCGCCCATTTTTTGCCGCCGCGGGCCACGCGCTCGGGGCTGGGCATCTGGCGCAGGCCGTGGGCGATTTGGAAGCCGCGCCGGATGCCGAGGTCGTTGATGGGCAAAATATCCGGACGACCCAGATTGAAAATCAAGAGCATCTCGACCGTCCAGGGGCCGACGCCTTTGATGGCGGTGAAGACTTCGATGAGTTGCGCGTCGGTCAGGTCGTCACATTGGGAAAGTGTGGGAACGAGGCCGTCGCGCGTGCGTTTCGCCAAGTCGCGAATGGCGTTAACTTTCGCCCCAGACAGGCCGGCGGTGCGAAGCTTGGTCACCGACTTCGCCAAAACCTCATGCGGGGTGGGAAACCGTTCGCCGTTTTTGCTGAACAGTTTTTTAAAGCGCTCCAAAATGGTCGCTGCCGCCTTGCCGCTCAATTGCTGGTGGATGATGGCCTGGGCAATAGAATTAAATGTCGGCCGCCGATCCGGCGCAAGCAAGGGCGGGCCGGTGCGCTCGATGACGCGTTTCATCACGGGGTCGCCGCGCAGGTGTTTGATGGCTGGTCGGTGCATGGGTAAAGGGAACTTAGGAATGGGCGGCAGGAGCGGAGGCGGAAGCAGCGGGAGCAGGTGGGGCAGCCGAAGTGGAAACAGTCGCCGCTTTTGGAGCAGTATTTGTGCCTTGATGCAAACGATTTTGACTGAAGAAGTCCCAGATTTTTTCCTCAACGCGCGGGTCCCATGCATGGCCCCAACCGGGAATTTCGATATAGGTGACCGGATGGCCCGCGGCCTCGTAAGTTGCGCGCGCGGTGCGGGCGAGGCTA
>DATHOB010000338.1:0-4599 GCA_035485355.1 Opitutales bacterium
TCAGGAACTGAATCTACATCTATTGCGCACGCTTCAAGCCATGGCGCGTAAAACTCCTGCCAGGTTGCTGGCTGCGGATCATTCAACAAAAAAGTTTTGCCATCCTCTGGCGCGGTGCAGGCGCAATTAATCGCCGTCACCAAATTATCAACGTAAATGGGATTGATCACTCCGCGTCCGCCATTAAGCCACGCAAACGTTCCTGCACGCATCGCGCGCACTGCATCGGTAATCCAACGGGAACGCGGGCCCCAAACAATTCCCGGTCGTAAAATGACCAATTCAACCTTGCCCCGCGCCCGGTGGTGGCGCAGGCGTTTTTCGGCCGCGGCTTTGGCGGCATTGTAGGGGAGTTGGTGGTGTGCGGGCAGGGGCGTGGAGTCGTTCGTTCCCGGTGCGGGCATCTGACCATGAACCGAGGCGGAACTCATAAAAATCAATCGCCGAACTCCGGCGCGTTCTGCCGCGGCATATACCGGATCCAAAAGCGCCTGAATGGTTTTCGGGTCACCCGTGGCCAAATGCACCAATGTGTCGCAGCCGTCCAATGCTTGGGCCAGTGAAGCCACGTTGGCAAAATCAGCCAAACGCCAATCAAGTTTGAATCGCGCAAGTTGTGCGATATTCGCCGGGCGGTAGTAAATGGGGCGCACGGGTGCGCCTCCTCCGAGGTGGTGCATTTCCACCATGCGCGTGCCGACAAAACCCGACGCGCCCAATATTGCGATGGGTTTCATGAATGGAAAGCTTGGATTGCGCCAACCTGCTCTTCGGCGGACAACCAGGCTTGCGGAAGCAGTTTGGCCGTGTTTTGCGCGGTCTCCAGCCAGCGCATAGTCGGCAAGACATCTTCTGCTGGTGTTAGTAATTTTTCCCGATCCTCCATGGCCGAAAGCACATTTTCAATCTGCCGCACAAAAGCTGCCGTCCAGCCTGATGTGGTGGATGGCTGCAAAGCGGGTCGCGGTTGAGCATGCAACCACCATTTTGCCTCTTGGTATTTTATCAATAATTGGCCATCGGCAGAGCCGTCCCAGCGACACTCGCCACGGGAGCCCACAACGCGCCAGCCCGCTTTTAGCGGAGTATCCCAACTTAAACGCACGCGAGCTTGCAGGCCGCTCGGCCAGCGCGCCGTCAATAGGCAGTTCGTGTGGGTGCCGCCCAAGGCATCGGAAAATGATTCATTGGTGTTGGGCCCGCCAAAAAAATGACACAACAAATCCAACACATGGCTACCCAGATCAAACAATACACCGCCATTCTCCGGTTCGAAAAATTTGGGTGATGCCGCATTCCAGCCAAATCTTCCACCCTCGGCAATTTCCACCTTAATCGGATCGCCTAGAAAATCTGCGGTAAGATATTCGCGGAGTGCTTGCACTGGAGAATAAAACCGGCGCATCATACCCGCCGCGAGCAACCGGTTTGCTGATTTCGCGGCAGCAATCATCTTTTCCGCCTCAGTTAACGAGGTGGTCAGCGGCTTTTCACACAACACATGGCGCCCACTTGCGAGTAACGCGCACGTTTGCGCGGCATGCACTCCGGGCGGCGAGGCAATGATGGCAAGGTTATGATTTTCTGTGGGCAAATCTTCCACCTGTACCAGTGATTTTGCTTCAGGAAAAACTTTTGCCAGTTGCGCGCACCGTGCCGGGTTAGGGTCCACCAGCGCTACAACGCGGGCCCGCCCCGCGCGTTCCAAATGCACGAGCACCGGAGCGTAAACGGATTCTGCCAACGCACCGCAACCGACTAAATCAACCGCGCAGGGTAACATGGTTTAAATTACTAGGTTGCCTGCTTTTTTGCGCCCGCATTGCGCGGCCGCGCCAGCATCTCGTCCACTGCGGCCAACACCATGGTCGGGGTTATCGCCGCCATGCAGGCGAGATCGTGCGGACATTCGGAGCCGGGATTGCCACTGAGCCAGCAACCGCTGCAGGGTAAATCGGCGAATAAATTGATATTGTCCGCATAGCCCGCATTCGCCGGGGTATGCGAGCCGCCGAAGATGACTACTGCGGGCACATCAAGGCCGTTGGCCCCGTGCATGAGAAACGTCACCGGCCCCACGAACAAATCACATTCCCCCATCACGGCTAGTGATTCTCGGCGGGACAACTTTCCCGCGAAACTGGTCAGCCCGCTGAATTCCGGTTCCCGGCCATCGCCCAATTGCACCAGTGCGCCGCGTTTGGCCAGTTCTGGAGTCAACTCTCGCCATTGCGCCAATGACCAGTTTTTTACCGGTTGCGCGCTCAAGGTGCTGATGGCAATCCGCGGTCGTGCCACATCCTTCAGCTTTTCCCGGGCGGCAGCCCGTTCGGTTTCGGTCAGGTAAAAACGCCCTTGATATTTGGCGTTTTTGAGGCCCAATGCGGCAAACGTCGGCGCGAGCAAGTTCGTTTTGGTATCCTTGCGGGTTTGCAAATCGTAATACCAGAAATCGACGCCAAAAGTTCCCGGAGGCGAGTTGATTTCCGTTAAATTCGGGTCGTGTTGCACCAAGTCGGGATTTTTGGTGATAAAATTAATTTTCAATCGCGGCCAGCGTTCCTTCAATTGCCGCGCGACATTGGCGGCCAGCAATGTGTCGCCTGGAGCGCCATAAAGATCCCGGATATTAAACCGCACGCCCATTTGATTTAATAATTCCAAATTCTCCAACCCCCAACTTTCCAGGCGCTTGCGCAAACTATACGCGATTAATGCAAATCGCGTCTGTTCACTGGGGCCGGGCCGCAGCCAAATGGAACGTGCTTGGGGAAGTTTTGTTTCCATAGATTATTTTAATTACGACCGAGATCCTGCGCAATTGCCGTCGCTACCGCCCGCACATTGACGGCCCAATTGCCTGATTGTTCGTATCGACGACGCGCGGCACGGGCCATCTGCTCATAACGTTGACGGTCTGTCAAAACCGCCGCCATCCACGTTGGCGCTTCTTCGGCAAATTTTGCCACCGGCCAAAGCATTCCCGTAACGCCGGAGTCAACGGTCGAAGGCAGTCCGCCAACATTGGTTGCCAGCACCGGCAAGCCGTAAGCGGCGGCTTCATGGCAAACAATGGGGGTGCAATCCGCCACTGTGGGCAGAAGCAAAAACGCCGACTCCGACAAATACTGCCCGAGTCGCTTGGCCTCGTCCGGTCGATTCTTGTCTAGTCGTCCAACCCAATCCAACCACGGCACCGACGTAGCCGCGGCGGCCCTTTCAGTGATGCCCACTACGGCAAGTTTGGCGTAGCAACCTTGCGTACGCAAACGCTTCACCGTTTCAATTGCCCAATCGCCACCCTTGCGCTCCCATTCATTGGCAAGAAACAGTAGGGTGGGTTCGGCGATATTGCGACTTAGTATAAATTTCTCCACTTCTGCGGAATTGGGTGCTTCGGTCAAATTCGCCCCAAATGACTGCACGCCGATTTGCGGTGCGGTTGCGGGGAAATCTTGTTTGGCTTCTTCGGCTGCCCAGTCGCTGCTCAACCAAATCTTGCGGCAACGGCGCATTACTTTCATCTCCATGCGCTGCAACCCCCGCGCATCGCTTTCACTATAGTAGGTGTGAAAATACGGATAGAGCCGCCGCACACTGGGATACAAGGCGTCCATCCAAACATAAAGCGGCCACGACTTGGGCAATGCCACCGCCGCTTCGGGAAATCCAACACACAACACCGCGTCCGGAGCGAATTTACGGATTTGTTTGGCCACATGCATTGAACGCGTGTGCAATATCCCCGAATCGGCCTCAACATGATGGGGTTGCGCGGTAAATTTTAAAGAAAACAGGTGTTTGATATGCGCCCAGCTGCGCGCCCACTCCGCCGGTTCGGCCTGAAACGCCTCGACGGTGTGGCCCTGTCGGCGCAATTCCTGGGTAATGTTCCATGGGATTCCGGAAAAATTCCGGCTGTCATTGGTTGAACCATGGCTGATGATCGCAAACTTCACTGGATTATTTAAGCGAGGAAAAATCTTATCGAGTGGCTATCGCGGGTGCGTTGCTGGAAGGTTTCGGCAATGAATCAATCATTTGGGTGGCACGCTCGCGCCCATGTTGTTGCGCGTCGCGGATGGTGTGTTCAAACGAGGTCATGTGGCGGCGTTCCCATGCGGCCAGCCAGCGCCGCGTGCGCGATTGCGGGGGCATACGCCATGACAGGTTGTGCACAAAATACAGGATGGTTTCGCCGTACGCGGTGGCCTCGGCCAAACGTATCAAATATTCGGGCTCCACCCGGCTGGCCGACATCAAATGATCCAATTTCAAACTTGGAAATTTGCCCGTGCCCAGCCCCAGCCGACTGCTGGTGGCGGACAAATCCCGGTCTCCTGACCCGGTCAAATCCGCGCCTCTGCGATCCAGGCTTGCTCGCAGCGGGTCACTGTCGCTCAGGCGCGCGTACTCCTGGGCGACCTTGGTGCGTATCACCAAACCCGCGCCGCTGGGCAAAGTCATCACCTCGCCGCCGAGCACTCCGAGATTCGACCAGCGTGCTTCATTGATTTCTCCACGGTCAGCAGCCAGAGCCATTCTCTTACTTCATCAGTTGGCGGCTTTTCATAAACTCCACGAATACTGCAACCAAAA
>DATHOB010000339.1:0-8632 GCA_035485355.1 Opitutales bacterium
ATTGTTAGGGTTATTGCCTTCCACCCAGTACCCCAGGTCGGAATAATAAAAATACCAGGCATTGTCGGCACTGTCATACGCATAGGTGGAGTCATCGTAGTAAGTCCAATTGTAATCGCCGATAAATCCACCCGGGTCGTCCGGCACGCTGTCGAGAGATTCCCATTGTCCGCTGCCGCTTGCGTCGTAAAACCAAACATTGTTCAAGGCATCAAAGCGGTAATTGGTATCCGTATCGCTGGAGTAATAGTAAAGGAAATCGGCAAGGTTCGGATTGCTGCACGGCCACCAGCCCTCGCAATTGTCGTCACTCATAAAACCAATATCCTCATACCAAGCATCGAGGTAACTATCGTAGGCATATTGCTGTCCTTGCACGGTGGAGTAGCTCCAGTCGTCGCCCCCAATGACCGGCCAACCCGTGGGGTCCTGCGGATCATCCGGCTGATATCCTTCACCCCAATCTGTAACCCAGACATTATTGATACAGTCGTACCCGTGATTATTCGAGTCCGAAGGACTAAAATAATACGTGAAATGTGCGCTTTCCTGGGCGGCTGCCCGGCTCATGCCCGCCCAAAAAACCAAACCCAAAATAATCGCCAGGCGAAATAATTGCCTGGAGGATTGGAATTTGGGGTTTGGAGCAATCAAAGTCATTAAAGTGGGTATTCGGGGTAGGGTGTGCGCCGTAACCAGCTAATTGGAATAATTACCCATGGAGATGTCGCCTAGCGCATGGCTTAGAATCACATTACCTGAGAAATTCGCCTGGCCATTAAGAGTTGCCGGTCCGTTAATTTGCAGAGATTTGGTGGAATTATTCATGATGGCGGTGCCGCCAACGGTAATGTTTCCGTTATTGAGAATCGTCAAAGCATTGGTGCCATTACCCACGATGAAGGCCGGATCACCTGGGGCCCATGCGGTGGCGTTACCGTTCACTGGTGTGTTGTTGTTCCCCACCACTACCGCACCCCAGTTCTCGGCTGCTACACCTGTGCCAAGGGCTACGGAATTCGCCGCCGTCGTATTCGAATTTTGCCCCAATGCGAGTGAATTATTCCCGAATGCATTTCCACCCATCAAAGCCACTGAACCACCCGCAGAAGCATAACTGCTATTTCCCAATGCAATTGCGAGGATACCATTGGCACTGGCATTACCGATGGCCACCGCCCCCACACCCGCAGCCGCGGCATTGTCACCCACCACCAAACTTTGTTTTCCGAAAGGTGTTGTCGAAGTATTGCCATTCAATATAAAGCCGTTACTGAAGGAAAGTGTTTGATTGGTCGGACTGATGTTGACCCCGCCTCCGCTAACTTCGGAAAAATCAAGTGTCGCAGCGCTGACATTACCAACCAATGTAGCCGTAGCGAGCGAGGATTCCATTTGAATATACGGCAGTGCCGCACTGGAGAAATCCAAAGTCATATTCGGCGTACTGTAACGGGTGATCGCCGCACCCGAACCCTGCAGTGAAATTATGCCCGTATTGTGGCCGGAAAGACTCACGGTGAAATTTGCCGGTGTGATGGTTATGCTGTTGCCCGTGGCATTGTCGGCAAGCGACACCTGACCATTGGCGCCAATAATCAATTGACCGTTCCCCTGGGAATAACTCAATACGTCTAAGTAAGCCGTCCCTGAAACCTGATTATTGTTATCCTGAAATAGCAGGCCCGCAAAATTGGCCGCAGGGGTAATTAAGCTGTTTGCCCTGACATCGCCGCTGGAATTCGCATTACCCGTAACGGCAACATTGCCAAACGTGGCCGTGCCGCCTGAGGTTGCATAATTGGATAAATTCGGCGCGATAATCATGCCGGTTGCCTGGCTGGCATCCGAATAGGTGTGGGTGAACGTAAAACTATCCGTGTTTAAATTTCCCCCGATCACCATCGTCCCGCCGGAAGCCTGGTCGAAGATTTGATCCTGAGCAAAGGCCGGGGAAACAACTAATAGCCATATTCCACAAACCAAACCCAACCCAATCCCTAGCCACCGCTGTAACGGTATGCGAAGCATGCTAATTTTGGGTGAAGTATACGCGTTCATTAATGAAAAATATTGTTGGTGTGATTAATGTGCACCAAAGGGCCCCATAGGCACGTCGCCTTGCACTTGGCCGAGCCAAACGTTTCCATTAAAATTGGCCGTGCCGCTGATGGTAGTCGCGCCATTAACCTGCAGTTGATGATTGGCATCGGTCATGGTGGCATTTCCACTTAAAATCATATTGCCACTATTATAGATCACCAAAGCATTGGCGGTGGCCGTGCTATTTGCGCCGCTACCCACCACAAATGCCGGGGCGGCGCTGCCGCTTATCGGTTGATTATAATGACCGACCACCACCGTGCCCCAAGTAGGTGCAGTAATACCCAATCCAATGGCCAAGGCATTGCCACCAGTGGCATTTCCTCCCGCAAGCGCAACTGAGTCCAAACCCCATGCTGCACTTCCACTCCCCATGGCAATAGCGTCATTCCCGCCACCAAGGCCGCCCGATACCGCCAAGGCACCGGCACCGGAAGCATTTGCATTGCCCATCAAAGCCACCGCGCCCGGTGCGTTGGCCGAGGCATTGCCGCCGACAGCGAAACCCATATTTCCCACGCCGATTTGCGTCTGGCTGCCATTCCCTCCCAGCGAAAATCCATTGCCAAATTCGACTGCTTGTCCCGCGGTGTCTAAAACCACGGCGTTGCTCGATCCGTTTTCCGATAAAAGCAAAGCATTGCCGCCGTTGTTCAAAGATAGCGAATAATTGCCCAATTGAATCGACGGATTGGAACTCGCGCCATTCAAGACGATGCTGCCATTGCCCAAGATCAAGGTGCTGTTACTGCCAAAAACCGTTGAAGTAGGGTTCAGTTCAGCCAACGGAATCGTGGCCACCACAGTCGCATCACGACTGAGGACTACGCTCGCATTTCCGGGAATCAGCGCGACCGAGTTGCCGCTGGTCGAATCGGTGAGGGTGAGATTGCCATTGGCATCAAGCGCCACCGTGCCATTCGTCGGCGTCCACAGCCAATTCATCTGCGGTGCCATCCCGGTAAAACTCACCTGGCTGGAAGTCTCATTGTCATCGTCGGTGAAAGAGAAGGAAACACCGGAATGGGTGGTATATCCGTCCCACCATGATCCCAGGTTGATGGAATTTTGAATGAATAAATTGCCCGCGATATTCAAATTGTTGCCCAGCGTCAAACCACCGGCAGTAAGATTGGAGAAGGTGGCGTCGTCACCATTGTTTACCCCCGTGGCATTGATGATGTTGCCGGAGGCATCCAGCTGATAACCAGCAATGACGAGTCCGCCAACGGCAAGGCCGGCCCCCATCGAATACCCGGAAGTTGCATTGGCGTAGCCATCAAGGTGAACTCCGGAAACATTCACCACCAAATTCCCCGTAACCTCATACTGGTCGGCCGCGGTGTCATCGGCCCGCGCCAGTGAAGAAACCCCACAAATCAAACCTAACGTCAGCAAGGTATTTGTCCGAATCCCGCACAACTTTGCCCCACGCGGGGAAGGTTTCGCAAAAATAGGGTGGAGCAAAATGCCACTTAAGGAAAAGCCCCAGCATGTCCTTCCACCCAAAATGTTCATTGGTCGCATTGCGTTGGGAAATTAACGTTCGGATTTCCGGGCGCACTCTGTTTTTGCAGCTAAGCAGAGTGCAAAGCAATCCTATTTTGAAAGCAATAAGAACGACGTTAATTGCGGCCCATTAACCCAATTCTGAAAATAAAATTACGCTCCATACAGTGGATTTTCGTTGTAAATGAGCACTACACCCCAGGGATGGGGTATATACCCCATATGTCATCAAAATCCAAAATCAAACTACTATTATCCTATTGAAACTTCATTGGACTGACAGGCGATAAAACACGGCACCATGCAAGTTTACCTTGGCAGTGATGTTCTCCTTGATGGTGCCGATATCCGTATGGGTCCACAAGTCGTGGACTTTATAGCTGCCGTTGAGGCCTAAGTCCGCTAAAGCGATCGTCAAGTCCGCAGGCTCCGAGCTTGTTGATGTAGCCGGGCTGGGAGCAGCTGGGGCGGGTGCACCGCGCCGACCACGGCCCGGCGGCGGAGCCGGATTGGCGTTGAATATGGCGATGTATTTATCCCTGGAATCCGGCACGTCCGCCATCCACACAATGTGGTTGTCCTGATTATAGGCCTGGTGATTGTTGGTGGATTTCTGGTCCACGGCCAGCACCTCGTCATTCGTCAACAAGGCCAGCGTGGCATCGTCGTTTTTGGGCAGGTTGGCGCCGAGAATAAGCGGCGAACGGGCGATGCTCCATAAGGTCATCAGCGTAACTTGTTCATCATGGGTGAATTTTGTCCACGTGAAGGTCGCACTGAAAGTGTTCAGGTTGCCAAAGGGAATCATATCGGCGTCGGGCCAGTGGCCGGGGGCGCGGAAGGGCGTGCCAATATTGAGGAGATTGAATTGGTTATAGAGCGCCGGCCAGTTGTCCCAGAAATCACCGCTGATGCGCCACATATTGGCATTGGTGGCAACAACGTCATTCGACGAGCCACCGGGAGAAATCGAAAAAACAATGGGGCGGCCACATTGGTCAATAGCTTTGCGAATGGCTTGAATCTCCGCCGTATGTCCGGACAGGTCGTCCACCTTGACAAAATCGAGGCCCCAATCCGCCATCTGTTTAAAGACGGAGTTATAATACTCCTGCGCGCCGGGCTTGCTCATGTCCACTCCATACATGTCGTGATTCCAGCTGCAGATATTTTGTTTGTCGACGATGTCGGCGGCGTGGTAGGGCGTGCCGAGAATGGGAGTGTTGTCGCGGTCCACCGCCTGCCTCGGAATGCCGCGCATGAGGTGCAGGCCGAATTTAAGCCCCTTGGCGTGCAGGTAATCGGCCATGGGTTTGAACGACCCAGTATCTTTGGTCAGCGGAAAACGGTTGGGCGCGGGGTGCAGGCGGCCGTAGGCATCGGTGATCAACCACGCGCCTTCGCGGTAACTGGTGGTGTGCGCCAGCGGCTCATACCATTGAATATCAATCGTAATTAAATTCCAGCCATGGGATTTGAGATTTTTGTCCATGTATTCGGCATTGGCGAACACGTCCGCCTGCCAGACCCCCGCGCCGAAACAATCCCAGGAATTCCAACCCATCGGGGGAGTCTGCGCCCAGTCGAGGTGCTTGGTGGAATCCACCGTGGATAAAAACACCGGCGCGGCGGGTTCCGCGACGGATGGCCAGGTAACCGGCCCGGCTTTGGCGGCATTTTCAGCCGCTAAGGAATCAGGGTCGAGATTGTCAGGGATAGGTGCGGGGGCACGCGCACCACGACGGGCTCCGGCCGAAGCAGACGGCGAAGCGGATGCTGCCGGCATGGCCTCAGTTAAGGCGGCCTTTGTATCGGTCGTGGCGGGTTTGGTATCCTGGCCAAAGCCAAGACAAAATATTCCCATGCTGACCATCGCGCTCCAAAGCAAGGTCGAGTGAAGCCATGTTCGCGAACGCCAATAAATTAACTTGGATTTCATGAGCAAAAAATTGAGGGTGGGGTGGTCAAGAAATTAGGCAGTCAATCCAGCGCCATCGATTTTAAGGCAGTAAGCATATTTGCCCACGGCTTTCTCGGGCAAGGCAATCTTCAGTGCTTCACTGTCGCGGATAAACTTGAGCGGCTCGGTCATCCCGAGCATTTGCACGCGTTCTACTTTGCCGGGGGCGTAGGTACCTCCTTCAGCCAGCGATACCATGCTCAATTGGCCGTCATCGGGCCAGCCCATCATAAACGCATACAGCGATCCGGCCTTCTGCACGAAGCGCACGTCTTTGGCGGTGTAGGGGCGCACGTCTTGCACACCGCCAAACCGGCCACCGGCCTGGGTTACCGTCGAAGGGCCTTCACCGTAAATCTTCCATGGGCGGGTGGCAAAAATGCCGTCGCTGTTAATGTCCATCCAGCCGGTGAAATCGGCAAGGAACTGCAACTCATCCTCGTCGGGCATGCCGTGGCCGGGTAGGGGGATACTCAGTTGGAGATTACCGTTTTTACTTACAATATCCACGAGCATTTGCGCAACCGCCGAAGCCGTTTTATATTTATGCTGCTCAAGCAGTCTGCGCTCGTAGTGCCAGGATCCGATGCAAGTGTCCGTCTGCCAGGGATAGTATCCGATATTGGCCTGGGCACCCCGCTCGACATCCAAGGTCAAACATTGCTGTTGTTGGTTGTTCAAGCCCTTGCCAGTCATGACGACATCCAACTTTCCGCGTTTCGCGAGATTGGTGTTATAGAGATATGCTGCCAGGCGCAGGCCGACATCGGTTTCGGGAAACAGCGGCAAGACCGTGTCGTCGAAATACACGAGGTCGGGATCGGTCTGATCAATCAAGTCGACGATGCGGTTGAAAAACTTTTCGGAAAATGCCGGATCAATCGGAGGCTGGCCCGTTTGTTGCCAACTGTACTTACCCACCGGATGGTATTGGGCATAATAGTCCTGCGGGTCGAGGCCCTCCCACCACTGGCCCTTGCCATCCGCTTTGGAAAGCAAGCCGTCGTAACGGACACCGGCGAGCGGGCCATTGGGATCCGTACCTTGGGCAGCCTGATACCAGCTCCAGGCGCGGTCACCGTGGCACGTCACCCCAAAGCGCAAACCCGCCTCGCGGGCGGCTTTTTTCCATGTGTTCACAATATCTTTCTTCGGTCCAATCGCCACGGAATTCCACGGCTGGTATTTCGAGTTGAACATGTCGAAGTTGTCATGATGGTTCGCCATCGAGGTGAAATATTTCGCGCCCGCGCGCTTATACAAGGAAATCAAGTGTTCGGGATCCCATTGCTCCGCCTTCCATACATTAGTGATGTCTTTGAACCCAAATTTTGACGGGTGACCGTAATGTTCGCAGTGAAAAGTGTAATCGGGGTCGGGCTTGCCGGTTTTGGTGTCGATGGCGGAACCGTACATTTTTTGCGCGTACCAGTCGCCCATTTCCGGCTGGCATTGCGGGCCCCAGTGCGCCCAGATGCCAAACTTCGCATCGCGGAACCAATCGGGAGTTTTGTAAGCAGACAACGATTCCCACGAGGGCTGAAACGGCCCGCTGGCCACCCCATAACCCGCCGGGGCGGGAATGGGGGTGGGCGCGGGCGGATAAATGATGGCAGCCGGCGCGGCTGTGACCGACGATGCAAGCGGCTCGGTAGTTGCAGGGGCGGCAGACGCCGAAACAGCAGCCGCGGACAAACGGGTAAGAAAGCGAGGCGCGACGAGAGTGCCGGCGGCCACGGTGGATTGCTGGAGGAATTTACGGCGATTGAGGGGCATGGGTGGTGGGGCGGAAATTATAGTAGGATTTCACGGTCCCGTTTTTGCAGGAGTTGGGGTGAGAGTAACGGTCTGGACCACTGCGGTGGGTTTGACGGCAGGACGCCATTTTGCCGGGGTGCCATCGCGGAGAATAAACGCTGGCAACTCATCCGCGATTTTAATCTATCCGTTGGCCTGGAATTCGATGCCAACAATGCTAGGCTTTTCCCGGAAAGGCGAGGCTTCATCAATACCGAAATAAGTGCAAAACCAATGACCGGCATGACCTCAAAAAGTTTCGCTCCCAGTTCAAGTCGGATAATAACTGGACAAAAATCCCCTCCAGCGTTACATTCTCACCGAAGGGCGAAGGCTCAGTTTTATCCGCCCCTGCGCCCCGATAGGTATTCTTTTTATCGATCCGATGGCACAGCCCCAATTTACCTATTTTTTGAAATTGTGTATATTTAGCTCCTCTTACAGAGTATTGCACCCTTCCCCATAGAATTATCGCTATATGAAAAAAATCCTCATAGCCCTGGCCTTCATTGGCTCATTGCTGCAACTCGGCGGTGCGCAGACTGCGCCCGCCACCGGCACCACCTCGGACGGCGTGCCCCAAATCATCGCCGATGGCTTCAATTCGTTCAAAACCGGCAGCTATGCCACGGCGGTCGTCACTTGGTCCCGGGGTTCTAATCTGGAGCTGGATGTGCAGGCGACCACCGGAGTGCAAAACACTCTGTCCCATATGCAAAATGTTGGCGGAAGTTATGTCGGCCCGGAACTCATCAAAATCGTCAGTCTTTCGACTTCCACCGAATTGGTTTACGTCGATGTGAAATATCAGCGCGGAATGGTGTTTATGTGCTTCACCTGCATGAAGCCCGCGGACAAATGGCTGATCACCAGCATCACTGCGGATGCCGACCCGACTAAAATTCTGCCGACAAATATTCTCAGCGGAAACTAAGCGGAATCACGGCGTGTTGAAGTTATTGCGCAAGTGTTGGGAGGCGGTATAAATTCACACATGTTCAAGTTGTCGTTCATCGCCCGCACGAAGTGGCCCGCGTGGTTGCTTCGCGTAGCGATGCTGGCACTGCTGGCCAACTTGGCGTTGGGTGCAGACACGCCTCCGCTGGATCATGTGGTGCTGCAACTCAAGTGGAAGCACCAGTTTCAATTTGCCGGCTATTATGCGGCCATTGAGCAGGGATATTACCGTGCGGCCGGGCTGGATGTGAAACTGGTTGAAGGCAGCCCCGACCATGATCCAACCGGGGAGGTGCTGGACGGGCA
>DATHOB010000340.1:0-2222 GCA_035485355.1 Opitutales bacterium
GGAATTAACTTGCAGATGATTAGGGTTGATATGTACTGCCACCCATTGCACTGGCAGGTATAACTTGGATGCCTTGGGCTTGGTTGCGAGCGGCAGTCGCCTGGTCCATCGCCACCATTTCCTGTGCAATTGGCACAGCAAGTTTCATCAAGTCGTCCAGGTTATAGATGGTGTCAAATTGGATCAGCGCCTCCGACGGCAAATTGCGGAGCACGGCTTGAGACGGTAGGGTGTTTCTGCCATAGAGATTGTGAAGGTAAAAGATGTCGGGGGCATCGGTGTTCGATTTGAGCCAGATCAATGAAATAACATTGTCTAGCCATAATATTCGCGGCTCAAAGGAGCTGGCTTGGACTTGGGGAAGGGCGGCCAATTGCGTGAGGAGGTTTGGGATAATCTGCGCCCCCGCCCCGGCTCTGTAAGAGAGTGTGCTGTGATCCGTACTTCCAACCATTTCTTCGATCCGAAGCGCTTGGCCGGAAGCATCAAGAGCAATTAAATAGTTACCGGTTAAAACGGCATCCTTCATCCCCCCACCATTGGCAATAGATTCAGCACTTAGCATAAACATGGGAAGATTTTTCACCGATAAATTACCTGGCGCCACAGTTTTCTCCGGAGTATTAAATTGGCCCGGTGGGGCAGATTTAGTCGCTGAGACAATAAGGCTGTCAATTTCGCTTTGAGGGCCGGCAGCAAATTGAAATCCTTGACCGGCAGTGGCGGATTTATTCCCAGCAGCGGTTGGGTTTTGGGAGGCGGCGGAATTGGCGGGTGCCCCAGGCGATTTGACATTTGCAGCCGCATCGCCGTTCGGCTTTTCCTCGACGAAAACCAGTTCGTGGGATGATTGTTGCAAATTGCTGGTTGTTGCCGCGGGCTTTCCGTCATCAGGCACGGGTTTCGTCGTCGTAGTTTGTGCCGAGGGATAAAAACGCCAGCAGCAGATGAGAAAAACAATAATAAAGACCACGCATGCCATCTCCAAGGACGTCAGACGTTTTGAGCCAAGGGTAAAGCGGGTGGCGGTTGTGACTATTGCAACTCCAGTTAAGGCCATAGCCGCAACAGACGCTGCCCGCCCCGGTGCTACCACTGAAGCCGGACAGGCCTCAAGCGTTGAACCCAACGCAGTCGCCGAAGCGACGGTAACTCCCGATTGGATGAGAAATGCACGCAACTTGGTGAGTGCTCTCGACACGCGTTTTTGCGCGGTGTCGTCGCTAATGCCGAGGGCGAGGCCGACACTGCGCAGGTCGCGGTGTTGGAGATAGCGTAGCACGATGGCGGCGCGGTCTTGTTCATCCAGTTGGTCGAGCGCGGCGTCGAGCACGGGGGCCAGTTGCGCCCACTGGGTGTCCATACCGGAATTATCATTGAGACTTTGCATTTCCATGGCAGTCCTTTCCCGCGCGTGGCGGCGGCGCTCGGCGCGAGCGGCATTGAGCGCCAAATAATATGCGTGGCGGTGCAGCCAGCCCGCCAGCACCACCGGCGGAGACAGGGTTGCGGCCAGCTTGGCCAAATCGGTGAAAACCTGCTGGGTGACATCATCGGCCAAATGCGGCATTGGCGATAACGCGCGCCGACTGGTCGCCTGCACCATGCCAAGGTGGCGCGTCACCAACTCCCGAAATGCCGCTTCGGAGCCCTGCTGCGTATATTGCCGCAGCAAGTCGTCATCGGTGGGGGCCTGGTCATTCATTCTACCCAATTAAGAGCCGCCCGGATGACCTTTCCGACAAAAAATTCACCTTTGTTTGATCGTCACCCACAGAGATTACGTCGTCGCCGGGGCCTGGGGTTTGGTGGCAATTTGCACCGACTCCAGATACTTGGTCAGGTCCACGTGGACCATTTTGAGTTTCATTTCGAGCAATAGGGCTTTGGATTCGTCGTCCTCGGAAGTTCCCTGCCGGTAAGCCACTTTGTCCGCATTTGCGATGGAGGTTGCGATGGCATCGCGCATCGTGGTCATGTCATTGATGGTCGTGGCAAGATCCTGCCCATTGTCGCCCAATAACGCCTGGGCCGATTTTTCCATGAGCAATAAGTCGTCATTGATACCGGAGTGCGCGGTGGGGCTGACAAAGTCGGTGTCGTCACGCGTGGCCTTAATCAAGGCGAGGAGATTGTTCGCGGCGTCTTGCGGGGATTTGATGGGTTGAGCATTGGGACTCGCCGCCACGGGCACCGCTTGCGTTACATAAACTAATGTCGGC
>DATHOB010000341.1:0-6117 GCA_035485355.1 Opitutales bacterium
AGCCGTTGCGGCGCGGGCTTGGCGTCTTTCGAGGCAATTCGCGTGCGCTGATACCATTCGCGGCAGGCGGCGGGCACGCTGAGTTCCTCCAACTGCTGCTCAAAGGGAGTCGGCGTGGCCTTCAATTTGCCGAGGAGCGGCGGCAAAATCATTTCCAGTCGGCGCGGGCGTTTGTCGGCGTCGGGCATGCTGGCCGCGAGCCCGGGAGCGATGAGATTTTCCGGCAGGCCGAAGTGTTTGAGAATCAATTCGCCCATGTCGAAGCGCGAGAGCACATCCGGCCCGGCCCAGTGGAAAAGGCCGTGCAAATTCGGGCGCTCGGCCAATTCGGTCAGCACATCGGCGACGTTGATGACGGAGACGGGTTGGCGGATTTCATCGGTGAACAGAGTGGCCACTTTGCCCGCGGCCCAGGTGTGGAATAGCTTTTCGTGAACCCCGCGCGTGCCCGACGGGCTGTTGCCGTTGACCACCGTGATGCGCAGCACCAGCACAGAATCGCTGCCATACTTGAGCACTTCTTTTTCGGCCATGAGTTTGAGTTGCCCGTACAGGTTGCACGGGTTGGGCACGTCGGTGGAGCGGTAGGGGCCGCCGGAACCGTCGAACACAAAATCGGTGGAGAGATGCAGCAAGCGCGAATTCAGATGGTTGGCCATTTGCGCGAGGCGGCGGGGCAGGGCGACATTGAGTTTTTCCGCCAATTCCGGATTCGCCTCGGCAGCAGCCTGATTGGACAGCGCGGCGCAGTTGATTATCGCGTCCGGATAGTAGTCAAAAAGAATGCGGTCGAGCGCGTGATCCTCGGTCAAATCGCATTGTTTGGCCTGAGCCTGTTTTTTCGCCGCGAGGGCAACGGGCAGGTCGGGCAGATGCGCGTGGCCGAGGGCCAGTACGTCATGCCCGCGGTCCAGCGCAGCCTGCAGGGTGGCGTGGCCGACTAGGCCGGAAGCCCCGATAAGAAGGATTTTCATGGAAGGGTAAGCATGAAAGAGGGAGGCTGGAGGTTGGAAGTAAAATCGTCGCCCGACAGTATTTTTCCCCAGAAAGGAGTGCCTTTCTTCCATCTTCCATTTTCAGGAGTTAATCCCTATCCTATCGAGTTTCCCATGCGTCCCGACCAACTAGCCAAACCCGGTTTGCTGACCCAGCCCGTCTATGAGCCGGGCCGGCCCATCGCCGATGTCGCGCGCGAGCACGGGCTTGACCCGGATGCCGTCATTAAGCTCGCCTCGAATGAAAACCCCCTCGGGCCGTCGCCGTTGGCGCTCGCCGCGGCGCGCCGCGCGCTGGACGACGCCCACCTGTATCCCGACGGCGCGGCCATCGCCCTGCGGCAAAAAATCGCCGCCTCCCTCGCGCTCGACCCCGCACAGATTTTTCCGGCCAATGGCTCGAACGAAGTAATGCAATTGCTGGCCGAGGCGTTTATTGCTCCCGGTGACGAGGTTGTCATGGGCCGGCATGCCTTCATCGTCTTCAAGTATGTGACGCTTTTCCAAGGCGGCGTGCCCGTGATGGTGGAGATGCCGGGCTTCGCGCACGATTTGCAACTCATGCGCGCGGCAGTCACCCCGAAAACCAAAATCGTTTATTTGCCCACACCGAACAACCCGACGGGCACGGCCAATGGCGCCGCCGAGGTGCTGGCTTTTGCTCGCGATTTACCGCCGCACGTAATCCTCTGTATGGATGAGGCATACGCGGAATTTCTCGAACCCGCCACTATGCCGGATTTGCGCCCGCTCATCACGGCGGGGCGCAACATCATTTGCTGCCGCACTTTTTCCAAAATTTACGGTTTGGCGGGATTGCGCGTGGGTTACGGCTTTGGCCCGAAGCCGCTGATTGATTTGCTCCACCGCGCGCGCCAGCCGTTTAATGTCAACGCTATCGCCCAAGCCGCGGCTACGGCGGCGCTCGATGACCGCGACCACCTGGAACGCACGCGCGACATCAACGCCGTCGGATTGAAGCAAGTAGCTGCTGGGCTGGACAAACTCGGCCTGGAGCAGGTACCCAGCGCGGCAAATTTCATCATGTTCCGGGTGGCGAAGGCGCGCGAAGTGTTCCTCGCGTTGCAAGCGCGCGGCATCATCGTGCGCCCGCTCGCGCCCTATGAATTGCCCGAGTACCTGCGCGTCACCATCGGCACCACGGAGCAGAACACCCAGTTTCTCGATGCCTTGGCGCAGGTGGTGAAAGCTCATCGCCAATGAATCCCAATTGGACGCAATTCGCACTGGCCCTCGGGCTGATGCTCGCGCTTATTGTGCTGCACGGCGCTTTGGTGGCGTGCGAGTTCAGCTTGGTCAAGTTGCGCTACTCGCTGGCTGATGCCGCCGCGCTGGCCGCCGCGCGCAAGCGCCGCCGGGTGGCCAAGGTGCTCGACGATGCCGACCAGATTGCGCGCGGTATCCGCTTCGGCCTGCGGTTTTGCGCGGCAAGTGTCGGCGTCACCGCGATGATTGTCATTCACGCCGCGTTTGGCCATTGGCCGGGGCTGACGGGCAATCCGGCGGAGTGGTGGCTCGCGGCGGCAATTTTCCTCGGCATCATCCTGTTGCTTTATCTGGTGGGGGATTTGTGCGCGCGCGGGCTGGCGCTGGTGCGGCCTTATTCCACTTTGGCGGCGACGGCAGGCCTGGCACTTACGTTCACAATTTTAAGCAGCCCCATTCGACGGGGATTACGGGCCATTACCCAAGGCTTTTTCCGCAAATTGGGAGTGGAAGTGCGCCAGGATTTTAATCTGCTCGATGTCGAGGTGCAGATGCGCGCGATGGGAGAGGAGGATCAGGCGTTGCCGCCGTTTCTGCGCGGCATTTTGGCCAATACGCTACGCTCGCGGGATTTCAAGCTCGCGGATGTCTTGGTGCCGCGCCATCAAATCGTTTTCATCAATTTATCCGGCGATGTTACGGCGAGCCTCGAAGCCGCGCGGCAGTCCGGCCACACGCGCTTTCCCTTGTGCGACGGCGATCTCGACCGCTGCCTCGGTCTGATCCATATCAAAGACCTTTACCGCCTCAACGCAGGCACGGGCAGTATTGATTTGCGCGCGCTGCGACGGGACATTTTGCGTTTGCCCCAGACCGAGCCACTGCCCATTGCACTGGAAAAACTATTGCGCCAGAAGATGCACATGGTGCTGGTCGTCGAAGAATTCGGCGGCGTCACCGGCATTGTCACGCTGGAACGCCTGATTGAGGAAGTCGTGGGCGATATCCAAGATGAATTCGACTCTGCGGAGGAATTGCTCATCAAGCCCTTGGCGGAAGAGCGCGGTTTCCGGGTCGCCGGGCTGGCGCCGCTGCGCGATGTCGAGCAGTCACTCGGCGTCATCATTACCAACACGGAGATTGCCACCTTTGGCGGTCTGGTCACGGCGGAACTGGGGAGAATACCGGTCACCGGCGAGCATGTCGTACTGCCGGAACCCGGACTCGATGTGGTGATTGAGGAAGCCGACGCCCGCCGCATCATCGCCGCAACCGTGCGGCGACTGGTGAAATAAGCGCTTACTCGGGTTGGAGAAATGGCCCGGTGCAGGCCAATCCATTGCGATAGTCGGGGAATTCCCCAATAAATTCCGGACAGAAACCAGTCACGAATATTTTATTGGCGTCGTTTTGCCCAAATAATGGTGGTGCGGAGTAAATGGTGCGCGTGCCATGAGCCCAATAGAGCAAAGTCAGTAACGCGCAGACCGGGATCAGGGCGGCGAGGACTGCCAGCAATGGGTGGGTGTCGCCAATAGGCATGGGATAAGAAGTAAGGATGCCAACGAAAATGACCGTGAATAGCAGCAGCAAAACCAGGGAAATCCCCATCGTGCGGCGGCGGCGGGCCTGGTGCGCGGGGCAAAGGCAATAGTTGACCGTCCGGGTTTTGAGCACAAACGGTATTGTGAGCAACGACAATGCCGCCAAATATCCAACAGCTGTATCAAGGGTCGGTTGAGGGGAAAACAACTTTAAGATCATATCCAAAAACCATATCGCCCCGGCGATACTGAAAATCAACACCCGCGGCGTCCAAAAAATCCGCTTGGTTATTTTGCCATTGGAGGTCGGCACATTGCACAAAACGCAATGTTCGGGCAGCTGGGCATCCTTGAATAAAACAAGGCAATTTCCCGAACGCCAGATGCGGGGTGGATCCGGGGCGGTGTCCGTCTGGGGCAGCGCTTCCATTTCCAGATATTTTGTAGCGCTCAGGCAGTCAGGCAACAGTTATCTCAATATGGTAGCGTCTCAAGGCATCGACGCAAAGCACCCGCAAAATAATTCCATACATGCATTACCAGAGTAATGATGCGGCTCACTCAGCCCACTATTTCATCGCGGTGATGCGGTTACTGCAGATTCAATTTTCTGTACGGATGCGTGGGGCGGGGAACCATTGTTCGTAGCGCTGATATGGAGGGTTTCTGGCTGCTGCAAGTTTTCCGTCGTCTGGGATGGAAGCTCACCATACAGGCGGTTTACCCGCGGATAGCCCTTCATCAAATCGGCGCATATTTGTTTTTGTGTCGAGTTGAACACTTCGCGCCATTCATCCAATTCACCCTTGCGAAAGTGAGTTTCGCGGGTGCGTGGAATGTCCTTTGGGGTGTAAGCCTGGCGGGGGATGCCATAAAAATCCAAAATACGTTCAATAGCTGTTTGCGGATTCGCACGCAAATCGTGAAAATGGCTGATCAACAACGTCGGGCTGTTTCCACTTTCGGCGTGCTCAAGCCAGCGTTCCATCCAGTTCAGCAAATTGCCGAAGTGATGGGCGAGGTGCCAGTCAATTTCCGCAGATAAACCTGATTGGAACAAAGATACAGGCGGGACCGGAGTGACCATCGATTCACGTAATTGACCAATGTTAGCGTAACCATGCACATGATGAATCCAAGATAACAATGCCTGACGCGGATCCCGCAAATGGAGCACAACGCGACGGGAATAATCCGAAAGCAACTGCAGATTTGTCGGATTGGCATCGAGATGGGCTTGCGAGACGGCGTTGCCCTCGGCAGCATCTGCAAGCGGGCGATAATCGGCCAAATCCATCGGGAAATAGCCTGCGGAAACACGTTTGACTGGAATGTTCAATCCTGTGCGGAGCGATTCCACCAAAAATATGCTGCCAGATTTCGGCAGTGTGTTGAGCATGATTAGCGGCAAGCGCAAGCTCTGTTTCGCGTGACGCAAACTTTCTTCCAAAACATTTATCCGTGCAAGAGACTTTTGCAAATCTGCACGAGTGGCGGTGATCTGCGTTTTCAATTCGTTGCGCTCACGGATGGTGTCATTCACTCCGCCCGAGAGCAGCCACAGAATATCTTTGCACAATTTTTGCATAAATTGTTGGTAAATATGGATTTGTTTCTAAAAAAGGCTAATCATTAAGAGAAGCGCTAATCTAATAGCCACCGCTCAGTCGGCTGATGCCATTTCCAGGAAATATTGAATAATCTTCGCATAATGTTTGTATACACATGCCCTGCAACGTTATTTTAACAAAAAATTTGCGTGATAGTTGCAAATATCAAATTTCCAAGAGGTGATGGACAATGCGACGGGCTTGACCTTCAAGCCATTTTCGTTGAAACTCTGCAAAATAATTTTGCGGGCATAGTTTAGTGGTAAAACTTCAGTTTTCCAAACTGATCTCGGTGGTTCGATTCCACCTGCCCGCACCCCTATTCAATCGGCGCGCTCTTGGATTGGCATATTGTAAAGACCATACCCATGCAGGAAATCCAAGCTATTCTCGCCCAATTGGAGCGAGCGCCGAATTTACTCTATGCGCTGGCGACATTGGTGGAGGTTGAGGGCTCTTCCTATCGCCGGGTGGGCGCGCGGTTGCTGGTGCAGGAGGATGGCACGAGTCTGGGCTCCATCAGTGGCGGATGTCTGGAGGGCGATGTCATTGAACGCGCGCAGGCTGTGCTGGCCGATGGCCGGGCGCAGCTGGCCGTTTACAACACCACGGACGAAAATGATTTGGTCTGGGGCACCGGAACGGGATGCAACGGGGTGGTGCGCATCTTGATAGAGCGATTGCCGCCAAATGCGGCGTGGTTACGGACTTTAGAGAGTAATTTGGCGGTGCGAAGTAACA
>DATHOB010000342.1:0-4363 GCA_035485355.1 Opitutales bacterium
ACATGATGCCAGAAGCTAATCTCGCCAACAGCGGATTTTTTGGCAATTTATTGGTTTCATGGGCCGACTTTCCGAACAATTGGGTTGCCGCACGGCGCTCGTCACGGGCGCAAGCTCCGGTCTCGGGCTCGCGTTTGCGCGGATGTTGCGGGACGAGGGTCTGGAGGTCTGGGGCGCCAGCCGTGCTCCGGAGGAAACTGCGAAATCCGAAGGCTGGCACGCCGTGCGCATGGATTTGACGCAGACGGAATCCCTGCTCGCCGCAGTCGAGCAGGTGCGGCGTGAGGCCGGAGTGCCGGATATTTTGATCAACAACGCTGGCGCGGGGGTGTTCTCCAGCTTTGCCAATTTCCCCCGGGAACAAATTTCCCGACAACTTCAGTTGTTGCTCGAAGCCCCCATCGCGCTCACGCGGGCATTTTGGCCGGATATGCTCGCACGCAAGAGCGGCGCAGTCGTCAATGTCTCCTCCCTCGCGGCGGAATTCCCCTTGCCCGCGATGAGCTTGTATTCGGCGGGCAAGGCGGGGCTCTCTGGTTTTTCCCGCGCACTCATGCTCGAGGCGGCGGGCCGCGGCGTGCAAGTGCTGGATTTCCAACCCGGAGATTTTCAGACCGCCTTCAACCGCGCCGCCGTGCGCCCGCCCGGGGGCGAAGATTGGGAAATAAAATTGTGGGAGCGCAATCAGGCGCTCTTGGAGGGCGGGGCGCTCCCCGCACAGGCAGCGCGTGATTTGCGCCGCGCGCTCGCCCGCCGACGCAGCGGCACGGTGGCTAGTGGGCAAATTTTCCAGGCCACCATCGCCCCGCTGGCTCAACGTCTGGCCGGATACCGGCTCACACGTTGGGCATTATTGAAATACTACCGCATGTGATTTTGCTCAAATGAAAATCTTAATTCTACAGGATTATCTTCGCCTCGGCGGCACGGAAACCCAGGCCCTTGCGCTCGGCGCGCAGTGGCTCGCGGCGGGGCATGAAGTGCGCTTGGTGGTGTTTCGTCCTGGCGGGGACTTGGCGCGTTCCCCCGCGGCCAAAAAATTGCAGCCGAAAGTTTTGCAATTTTTTGATTCCCATCTCGACGGCTGGGCGCCAGGGCTTACTCGGGCGGTCAAAAAATTCGCCCCGGAAGTCGTCGTCGCCTTTGGTCGCGAGGCCAATGCCAAATTGTCTTTGCTGCAAAACCTCTCCCCCCGACCTTTGCTCGTGGCCACCTTGCGCAGCGGGCGCACGCAGCCGGAGCGATTTTGGAACGCCTTGCGCGGGGCGGGTTTGCTCGTCGCCAATGCGCAGTGGACCGAGCAAGAGGCGAAAAAACAGGGTGTCGCCGCAGAAAAAATCAACGTCATATACAACGGTCTCGCGCAATCGCCGCTGGTCGATGATCCGGCGCAAGCGCGGGCTGATGGACGCAAGCGGGCGAATACCCCGGAGGATGCTGTCGTGCTCGTGTGCGTGGCCGGCTTCCGTCCTGGCAAAGGGCAGGATATTTTATTGCGCGCCGTGGCCGAATTGCCGGCAAATTTATCCTGGCAGTTGTGGTTGGTCGGTGACGGCCCCACCTTGGCGGCCTGCAAACGTTTCGCGCGCAAAATGAAATCGCCCGAGTGCGTGCGTTTTGCCGGACAGGTGAAAAGTCCGGCGTGGATTTACGCCGCCAGCGATGTCGCCGTCCTCGCGTCCGAGGCCGAGGCTTTGCCCAATTTTTTAATCGAAGCGCAGGCCGCCGGGTTGCCCGTCGTCGCCGTAGCGGTCGGCGGTGTGCCGGAATGTTTTGTGGAAGGCACTACCGGATTCGGCGTGCCCGCAGGTAAAGATGCCGCACTCACCGAAGCGTTGGCGCAGGCCATTCGCAATCGCGGTTGGCGCAAATCGGCCAAAGAACCCGCCCAGGCCCGCGCGGCGGAGATGTTTGATTCACAACGCAACGCCGCCAAGTGGCTTGAGCTGTTTGCCGCAAAAAATCCCAAGAGATAATCCACGAATAAACACGAATGTTGGGCTGAAATGGATTCCTTCTTTTATTCGTGTCCATTCGTGGATAATTTCTTCTCCGGCTTCCAATTAATTCACAAATTTCCCATCCTGCATCCGCAAAATCGCATCCGCGCGATTCGCCAGTTCCGGATTGTGCGTGACCAGCAACACCGTGTGGCCTTTTTTGTGCGCGAGCTCGGTCAGTAACTCGAAAACGTGGCTGGAGTTTTGCTGGTCGAGGTTGCCCGTCGGCTCGTCCGCCAGCAGCAGGGTTGGGTCGTTGGCCAGGGCGCGGGCGATGGCCACGCGTTGCTGCTCCCCACCGGAAAGTTGCGTCGCCAGGCGCTGCGCCTTGCCGCCGAGGCCGACTTCGTCGAGCAGTGCTTGCGCGTGCTGGCGCATCGGCGCGTTGCCCAGGCGGCCATGCTTGCGCATTGGCAGCATCACATTTTCCAGCGCAGTGAACTCCGGCAGCAGGAAATGGAATTGAAACACAAAGCCCAGCAGCCGGTTGCGCGCCGCGGTGCGCTCGGCATCGGACGCCGCCGACATCCGCTCCCCGCCAATCCAAATCTCCCCGTCATCCTGCCGGTCGAGCAATCCGAGCAAATACAACAGGGTGCTTTTGCCGCAGCCCGAGGGCCCCGCCACCGCATAAAGTTTGCCGGGCTTTAATTCCAGGCTCACCCCGCGCAGTACATGCGCGCGCGCCTCGCCCTGGCCGAGGTGCCGGTGCAGGTTTTCCGCGCGAAGTATGGAGGTGGCTTCAGACATTTTGATTTACGATGAAGCCCCGCGAATAATTTCCCCCGGCTCCAGCCGCGCCGCGCGCCGCGCGGGGATCCAGCTGGCCACAAACACCACAACCGCCGCCGCCACCACCGCCCACACATAATGCCACGGCGACCAATAGACGACAAAATGATCGGTGGAAAAAATGCCGCGAATCCGCAGCGGAATGTTCCCCACCAGCCATGTGCCCGCCGCGCCCACCGCGCAACCCAGCACGCAACCCGCGCCGAGCACCATCATCCCTTGCAGCAGGAATACCTGGGCAATGTCGCGCCGCGTGTAGCCCATGGAGCGCAAAATTGCAATTTCCTTGGTCTTTTCCAGCACGATCATCGCCAGCGTGTTGAACATGCCCAGGCCGGAAATCAAAATAATGGTGGAAACTGTGATGGCCGACGACGCCCGCAACGCGCGGAACGTATCCAGCCAGATTTTCTCGCGCTCCTGCCACGGCACCACGGAGTGGCCCAGCACTTCCTCCATGTGCGGAGTCTCGGCGGTGGCGCGGTTGTTGTCGCGTAGGCTCGCTTGCAAATACGAAACACCAAAGGGCTTGTCCAAAATTGCGCGCGCTTCCGGCAGGTGGACTATGACGCGCTCGCGATCGACTTGCTCCACGCCCGTTTCAAAAATCCCCTCGACGCGGTAGCGCCCGCTGCGCCCGGCCTGGCTGAGCACCACCGGGTCGCCCACCGCCAGATTCGCGCGCGTCGCCAGCCACGCGCCGATGAGCACTCCCTTCTGGTCGGTGCGGAAATTATCCAAACTCCCAAAAATTATCTGCCGGCCCAAGTCCGACACCGCGATAAAATCATCAATGTTGATGCCGAACAATTGCGTGCTTTGCTTGCGAAAATTGCTGTCGAGCTCGATGCTCCCGCGCAGCACCGGGGCGACGGCCGCGACATTCTCAAATTGCTCCAGGGCATTCGCAACTAGCTCGGGAAATTCCACGCCCTCAATGTATTTGCGCTCCTTGCCCAGTGATACCGTGTCTGTCGCGCCGCCGGATTCCGCAATGGTCATTGAAGCCACCGTGTCCTGATACCGATCCTCGACGTGCAGCGAGCCATCCGTCGCCAAAGCGGTGCGGGTGAAAAAATTTTCGAAACCCGCCGTCTGCGCCTGCGTGATGATGAACAGGCCGACGCCAAAGACGATGCCGCTCAGGCTCATCAGCATCGCGCGCTTCTTCGCAAATAAAAAGCGCGTCGCGATATGGAGGGTGGTTTCCACGGATGCGTTCAGTTCTTGGTTGCGGGGGCCGGTTCGTCTTCCCCGGTGGTCAGGTGCACGTGGTTGCCATTGCGGAAGACATCGAGATTTTCCGTGAGAACAATTTCACCGTCCGCCACGGTTTGGCTGGGATTGGCACTCGGTTTGATTTCCGCTTGGGTCAGCGTGACGCCCGCGGGTGTCACCTGCCGCACTTCGACCCGCCCGTTGTTGACCACAAAGACGCTGGTGCCGTAGAGCGCGCGGCGCGGCACGCGGAGGACGTTATCGTGCTCGCCCACCGTGAAGCTTACTTCACCCGTCAGCCCGGGGACTATGGGAATGGATGAATTGGCGGCGTCAAGCAGCACGGTGAATCG
>DATHOB010000343.1:0-4129 GCA_035485355.1 Opitutales bacterium
GGCGATTTTGGCGTGCCAGGCGGGCAAGGATGTGTATCTCGAGAAGCCGGTTTGCCACAATATCTGGGAAGGACGCAGAATCATTGAGGCGGCGGATAAATACAAACGCATCATCCAAGTTGGCTCGCAGTGCCGGTCAAGCGACAGTCTGGCGGAGGCCGTCGCATGGGTGCGCGCGGGCAATATTGGCAAAATCATTTCCGCGCGCGGCTTATGCTACAAACGCCGCTTACCCATTGGGCTGACGACCGGCCCGCAGCTCGTGCCAGCGACGGTCAACTACGATTTATGGCTCGGCCCCGCGCCGGAAGCTCCCTTGCGTCGCACCAAATTCCACTACGACTGGCACTGGCAGTGGCCCTATGGCAACGGCGACCTCGGTAACCAGGGCGTGCATCAGATGGACATTGCGCGCTGGTTCCTGGGCGAGCCGTTGCTCGCGCCGCGCGTGGTTTCCGTCGGTGGGCGGCTGAGTTATGTGGACGACGGGCAGACGCCAAATTCGCTCGCAGTGGTGCACGATTACCCCGCCGCGCCGTTGATTTTCGAGGTGCATGGTTTGCCGGTGCGCTTTGGCAGCAATTTGATGGACAAGGAATTTGGCACGAGCATCGGCGTGATTGTCGAGTGCGAAGGCGGGCGGGTTGTCGTGCCGACGTATACGACGGCGCAGGCGACGGACAAAGACGGCAACGTGCTGAAGGATTTCAAAGGCGCGTCGAGCCACGAGGGGAACTTCATCGCCGCCGTCAAAAGCCGTAAGGTGAGCGACCTGCACGCTCCCATCACTGAAGGTTTCATTTCGAGTTCGCTCTGCCACATGGCGAATATTTCATTGCGCGTTGGCAGAACCCAACCGGCGGGAGCCATTCGCGAGCAAATCAAAGCCAACGCCACCATAAGCGCGGCTTTCGAACGCTTGGCCACGCATCTTGGGCTCAATGGCGTGGACTTGGATCGCACTCCGGCGACGCTTGGCGCCGCCCTGGAAATGGACCCGAAAACGGAACGCTTTACCAACAGTGACGCCGCGAACGCGCTGCTGACGCGCGAATACCGCAAGCCATTCGTCGTGCCGGAAAAAGTTTAAATCCATCCTCCCATGGCAAATCTTCGCAACAACCTGGTCAAGTGGTGGAAGGTTTTATTTTGCGCTGAACCCATTGAGGGCCTGCGGCCCCGCTTGTTTCAGTATTTCCTCAAGCACCCCCGGGCCGCCAAACCCATTGCGGCTAAGCGGATGCCAATCCTGAATGCGTGCATCTTTGTTCTGAGGTTTATGCGTTACGTGGTGGTGCCGGTTTTGCTTCTGGCCACACTGGCCATGGTCGGGCTGACTGGCTATGTTGCCCTCAGCGGCCACACCACGGGTTGGAATCACCCCGTTCGGGCCATGCAACCGATTGAGCGGTGCCTCGCCTTCGGTATGTGTATGGTCGAATTGTTCATGGCCTCCGCCTGCATTCGATTGATTAAAAATATCGGTAAAGCCATTGACCGAATTATCAACCTCCGGGATCGTCCGCCCCCGCCGCCATGGCCGCCGGGAGATTCTGGCAGCAATCGCCCACCGCGCCGCCCCAGCGGTGGCCCGGTAGGCCGGCAGCGGGCCGCGCCCCCGCCGGAAGAATTGGTCGCGCGCGAATTTCACTAAATGCTATTCGCGCCGGAAAAATTTAGGTCTGTCGTTTGACATCTCTCTGGTCGCAGCAATCTTTTTTTGCACCTGCACATCGGGCAAGATTAACTATCGGTTCAATTTACTATTTCGCCGTTTCGCTGAACCGCGCTTCGCGGATGACGGTGATTTTGATCGTCCCTTGGAAATTCATGTCGTTCTCGATTTTGTGGCGCAGGTCGAAGGCGAGCTGGCGGGCGGCGTCATCCGTCATTTTTTCCGGCGCGACGATGACGCGCACTTCGCGGCCCGCTTGCATCGCGTAGGCTTCGGTGACGCCGGGGAAGCCGCGCGCGAGGTCTTCCAGCGATTTCACGCGTTGCAAATATCCGGCGATGGATTCGGAGCGCGCGCCGGGCCGGGCGGCGGAAAGGGCATCGGCAATGATGAGTAGCGGGGCGTAAACGCTTTCGGGCGGGACTTCCTGATGATGCGCGGCGACGGCGTTGATGACTCTCGGGTCTTCGCCATACGTCCGCAGCAAATCCGCCGCGGCAAGGGCGTGGCTGCCGGTATGGTCGCCATTGAGGGCCTTGCCCAAGTCGTGAAAGAGGCCAGCGCGGCGGGCCGGCTCGGGGTCGAGGCCCAACTCCGCCGCGATGAAGGAGCAGATGGACGCGACTTCGACGGAATGGTCGAGGGTGTTTTGATTATTCGAAAGGCGGAAATGCAGTTTGCCGAGGATGGAGACCAACTCGGGATTCACCGCGGAAAGATGCAGGCGGGCGACGGCTTTTTCCCCCAACGCGCCGAAGTTCTGCCGCACTTCGTCGTCGGCCTTGCGGACAAATTCCTCGATGCTCGCGGGGTGGATGCGCCCGTCGGCCACGAGTCGTTCGAGCGCCAGCCGGGCAACTTCGCGGCGCACGGGGTCGAAACTGGAGACGAGGACGGCATCGGGCGTCTCATCAATCATCAAGGTGACGCCCGTGGCGGATTCGAACGCCTTGATATTGCGACCTTCCCGACCAATGATGCGGCCCTTCATTTCCTCGTTGGGCAGGCGCACCAATGTCGCGCCGATTTCGGCGGGCACGGTGGAGGTCAGGCGTTGGAGCGAGTCGATGAGGATGCGGCGGCTTTCCTCCTGCAATTCGGTTTCGGCGCGATTGCGGAGCTGGTTGCGCAGGTCGCGCAATTCGGCGGCGGACTCGGTGCGGACTTCCTCGCGCAGGGCATTGCGCAGTTGTTCCTCGTTCAACGAAGCGGAGGCGCGAAGGCGTTCGCGGTAAAGCTGGCTTTGGCGTTCGAGCTGGTCGCGCAGGGCTTCGATTTCGGCGTGGCGGCTGTTGAAAAAAGATTCGCGGTGGGCCAACTCGTCGGCCCGGGTTTCGATGCGGGCGCGAGACTCGACCAGTTCGGTTTCCGCGGTCTGGCGCTGGGCGGTGGCGGTTTGCTGCTCGGTTTGAAATTCGCGGCGACTCTGGGCGATATCGTGTTCGGCCTGAGTGCGGAGGTCGCGAACCTGAATTTCCGCCTCCTTGCGGGCGAGATTGAGGATGTTCTGGGCCTTGTCGAGCAGGTCGCGCCGGCGAATGCGCAGGAATACCCAGCCGACGAGCAGCGTAACCGCAGCCCCCGAACCAACCAACAGCAACGATGTCCCAACATCATCCATAGAAGAGCATGGAGCGGGACGGGGGCGCGCCCCGCAGCATGCATTAAGAACCTATTAAGAAAGCAATCGTTGCATATTTTTTTTGCCAGGGCAAGTGCGAAGAAAAAGGGGACGGAGGCCCCTTACATCGTCAACCAACCTTCATAGGACGCCCACAGGCCCAGCAGGAACGAGGCAAGATTGGCGAGCGTGATGGTGATGAGGTCGCGGATTTTGTCGCGACGGCGCATGTCGGCAGTATGGAAGGCGAGAGCAAAAAGGGTGCATTCGCATACTGGCGCAAAGGTCTCGGCCACGGGCAAATAGGCGGGCGAATCAATACCGAACCATAATGGCATCGCGATGACCACGATGGGGTAGGAGCAGGCATTCAGCCAGATGCCCGCGGCCAGCCGCCGTTTCCAGGAATGGGGTGGCGAAAGCCCGATGAGTAACACGGGTGTCTCGATGCACACCGTGAACAGATAGCCTTTGGGGAGGAAGACCCAAAGCTGGTGCATCAAATCGTCATTCACAAAAGTTTAATCAGAAACGTGGCTTCGGCGAGCACATGGCCGATGGCGACGGTGAAGTAGACATCGCGGGTGAGCGGATAATTTGCGAGGAAGGCGCCCCAAAGAATGACCACCATGGCCAGGCCCGCCAGGCCAAACGCCGTCACCCCCAACTTCCACGTGCGCGATACCCGTGCCAGTGGCACCACCGAAAAATTCCATGGTGCCGTCCGCATCGCCAACAGGGGAATGGCAATCACCCACACACTGTAGTGCAGCATTTCCAAAAAGGTGTGCATCGCCACGAGCGCGTGCGAAGAGATGCTGGGGAAGACATCC